>NZ_JFGV01000009.1:0-110418 GCF_000612035.1 Photorhabdus aegyptia
GCGATTACCGTCAACCCCACCGATGTCATCAATACAAAAAACCTGTGTAAGATCACACTATTTTTAAATCAGAAATACGGTGCGGAATGACAGATTGAATACAACAACCGTTCAGCGAAGCTGAGCAGCGTTGTTAATCCGGATGATGAAGAACTTGTTCGTTTTGCTCTTATTCTCTTATTTATTCTGAACTTAGAATAAATAAGTTGTGCAATACATTCTACCTTAGGAGAGAAAATTATGCGTGGTCTGCAAATCAGAATGGCATATGCATTAGCAAAAGTCATGCGTGTTATTGATGCAGAAAAAGCTAAAAATGAATTTAGTGAAGTACTATTTGAAGCCCAACGATATGGATATGACGAATACTCTTTCGGCATGAAAGTGCCACCGACAATGTTCCTTGATGAGCCTCAACTGTTAAAAGCATGGCGGAACGGATGGAACTTTCACAGAGAAGCTGAGGAAATACAACATTGCCCTGAATGCAATAGTCAATATAACATTTCCTGCTCATTTCATGATTAATCACCGATCATTAAATCGTCAGGGAATAATACTGCCGGAATTGGCATCATTAGGAGAAAATATGAACTACTCAATCTTAATTGCTGAAGGAATAAAAAGTTCTGACTACGCAGATTACGATGTTATGGAATTTCTTTCTCTGAAAGATTTGCAGAAATACCGAGCATCACACCCTGAAAAAATGAAATATAAATATAGTTATCTCCTTAGTTCGGGAATTCGTCAGGATGGTCGTCATATTGGTATCGTAAATGCAGATCACTTCAAAAAGTTTGTAAAACGAGTAAAAGAGTCAGGAATTAATATCTAATCGACTACTCTGTTGTTAAAGGGCGTTATTTTGCATTCCGAATGTTGTAATGCCAAATTATTAAGAAGGACAGGGTTTCCCTGTCTTCTTGTGCCTAGAAAGTCAGACAGTCTATCAATAAAATCACCTAGGATCTAAGCTATGAAATAATTGATGTATAAATCATTGCACTATCTATGATGTATATAAAGCGGTTGGTTGTGTAAAATGAACAACCGAAAAAACAGATCCGCATTCTGTGCGGTAGATTACCCGGTGCTGTCATAAAGCCCTGTCAATCATCTGACCCAGTCCTTCGGCTGACTTTTTTGAATGAAATCTGCACCCCGGAAAGTCGGATCTATAGTAAACCAAATGGACAAATTACAATCCGAAAATCTCCGCAGATCTCGACAAGTGGGTACCAGTTAGTCACCTAAAAGCTCAGATTTTAGTCAAAAAACGAAGGTTTTTCACCGCGTTTTGCGGCCCTTTTTCCCGTGGTTATTTTGGGCTATGTGGCAAAATTACAGTTCATTTATTCATCAGGATTGGGATGTTGATGAAAACGCTGAAATGTGTTCACAACCGCTCATTACTCATGCCCGCACAAAAATTTCCTGCATTACTCGATACTAATGCTGGTATTCACACTATTAGGTATGAGTTAGAACAGAAGTACAGTTCCCACATGACACTTGATGAAGTTTGTAAAGAGCTCGGGATTAAGCCGGAAAGCATTGTTAAACGCATAGGGCAGTTGCGGTACAGGCATTACGCTCTGACCTATCAATTGGAATGTGCCCGTGTCTTCAAAGGGAAAAATACTTTTTTCTGGACTGAACATATTGCCAGAATTTTTGTTGAGGGAAACAAAGATGAGATCTCTCTGTTTAACTAACATTCTGTTTACCGTGACCATCTGCGGTTTGCTTTCAGCTAATGCAATAGCGGATAACAATAAATCCACCAGCAAAAAGACTGAGTCCACCCTTGCAGGTGGTCAAGCATTTGTTGACGGGAAAGAAGAAGGCTGGTTCTGGAAAAAATCTCTTCCTGAACCACCCAAAAAACTGCCACTGAAAGAAGTTGCTTCTCAGGAGAAAAAATCTGATGAGCAAGATAAAACGATGGAACCACCTACTCCATCAACAGTTATTGCTAAAGTCAACTCAGAAAGGAAAGGCCCGGTACCTTTTACCGTTGCATGGTACCGAGAAAACATTCAGAAACTGCGTGATCGTGCCATTGACAAACCGACACAAGAAAATGTCAGGGCCTACTACCTTGCTCAACGTATTATGCTAGATAAAGCCAGCCGGTTTACAGACATGGCACGTTTGGTAACTTCAACCGATCCTCTCATTGATGAGAATAATCGTCGCTCCACCTCTACCTTTGGCGCGATGGATCAGTCAAACGAAGCCGAAAATAACTCTCGTATTATCGCCAAAAATATCGGCAATAAAGCAGGTATTTTCTACTTTTTCCGTGGGAAAAATTGCACACTTTGTGTCAAACAAGCCTCCGTACTGAATACCTTCAACTATATTACTGGCATTAAGATCATTCCCGTTTCTATCGATGGGAAACCACTGCCGGGCAACATTATGCCTGACTGGCGTATGGATACTGGACAAGCTGCTAAACTGCAAATCACCAACGTTCCAGCGTTGGCTTTGGCGATCCCTCCGTCTACAACTCGCATACTGTCTTTCGGGCCTATTAGTGCTGATCAGCTCATTTCCAGAACTATACTGGTTGCTCATGATGCTAGGCTCATCACAAACCAGCAGTACAAGAGTACCCTGCCATATAACGACAACGGTTATATCGACTCCAACATCCTGAAGGAAATGCCTGAAGACTATCTTGAAAATGCTAATGAATTTATCAAATACATCCAGACAAAATCCGGTTATGCATCACCTGTAAAGGCCAATAAATAGGTATCAGGGATAAGATGAAACGCTTAAATCATTTCACGCATAAGATGCGTTATAAAAAACATGTTTTGGCTGCATCCATTGCTCTAGCCGGACTTTTCGTACCGGTTGCTAATGCCGAGAGTATAAGTAACCAGCTGGATAACATGTTCGGATCTATGTCTAATGTTACCAACCCAGGGGACTACAAAAGCGTTACTCGTGACGGGTATACCGGTGGTGGTTTTGTTCTACGAAACAAACTCCGTACCCTAACGCCTGTCAGTATTGACTTGCCTTCAGCTTCTGGTGGTTGCGGTGGTATTGACCTTTTCGGTGGATCTTTCTCTTTTATCAACGCAGAGCAATTCGTTCAGATGCTACGCAACATCGCAGCTAACGCTGCCGGTTTGGCCTTTCAGTTAGCTCTGAACGCGATGGATGCTGTTCTGGATAATGCGATTTCTAAAATGCAGGCTATTCTCCAGCAGATGAATGACTTGACTGTTAACTCCTGTCAGCTCGCAAAAGGTCTGCTAGTTGATACAGCCGCTGCTTTTGGTTCCAGTGCCAAAGCCTCCGTTTCTTCACAGCTCTCTTCTGATGGTTTGGTGGATCAGTTTAAAGGGATGTGGGGGAACTTTGCTGGTGCAAAAGCACCGGAGAAACAAAAAGAAGAGTCCGGAAAGCGTAAAGCCTGCGACGACTATGGCAACATCATGTGGTGCTTGCTTCAGAATGGAAATTTCAGCGACCAATTCTACGGTACTGAAAACGAACAAAAAGAACTCGTCATGTCTATGACGGGCACGATCATAGTCAGTGGCAAGCTCGGTACTGATAAAGATGGTTCTGCCAAGAAGAGTGTGGTGCGCATTGCCCCCTTGGCTACAACATCAGTGTTGGATTCACTGATTAACGGCGATAATAGTTTTGAAATTTGGTCCTGTGCGGGTCAAACACAAACCTGTGAAAATCCGAAAAAGCAAACGAGGCAAATAAAAGGACTGGCCGCGAATATTACCCGTTTCTTTATCGACGATGGTTATTTAAATTCTGCCAAAACTGGGGCGTCAGTATCGCTTAATCGCCTGCGTCAGGCGGATTACTACAACGTCGCAGGCGCAACCAGTAAAGCAACCCAGTTAGCTCGTCATGATCTGGGTGCTTCGTATTCCTACGTTCGTGAAGTCTCTCCTGTACTTGCCTATTCCTCAGCATACAGTTATCTGAGCGATATGCTCACTGCTGCGGCCACAGGTGCGCGATTGATGGAACAAAACGACAAATCAACATCTGTGTATAACAAAGAAATTATGGAGCTCATCAGTAAGGTAAGGGAAAACCTGTACATCTCCTATATGACAATGGTTTCTCGTTATGGTGGTGAAGGGCGCATCCCAGAAGCCTTTAGCAACTATATGAAAACTCTGCCTCCTGTTCAGTATGAAAATGAAAGTTCTGTGGATGGTTCACTCTAAGAGGCTCTTAAAAAATGACTGAATGGAACGTATATACCATCGGCAGCATTCAATTTATCTACAGTATTTTCAATGCAGTAGCTATGCTGATGAACAGCGGAACATTCTCTGATATGTTCCGCATTGCTGCGTTACTCGGTGTTATCGGCGTGGTGATCGCATCTGCGGTATCGTCTGGTAAAACACTTTCTTTCCAGCACATGACCGTGTGCATTGTCATGTACCTGCTATTCTTTCAAGTGTCTGGACGTGTCAATATTGAGGATGTGACAACCGGAAAATTCATGGCCGTTGATAACGTTCCTGCCGGGCTGGCCGCATCCGCGTCTATCATTTCAACGGTTGGGTATGCCATTACTGAGAAGATGGAACAGGCTTTTTCCGTTCCGTCGATGACAGAGTATGGCTCACTAGACCCGCTGTTCACACTGGCAACGCTCTACGATACGATGAAATCTCCAATGCGTTGGGCATCGAATGACCCCTCTCGTCCTTACAATAACTTAGACCGGAGTGTCTCCAACTACATGCGTCAGTGTGTTGGTAATGACATCATTCGCGGTTCGAAAACCTACGCAGCTCTGTATCGTTCCAGTAATGGTGTAGCTGGATTGTCATCGAATGATGCATTTCAGCGAGTTGTCATTTATGACAGTAATAGAAGTGGTTGGGATAGAAATACCAGTGAGTCAGAAGCTGGTGGCTCACTGTATACCTGTGCTGAGGCCTATACGAAACTGAAAAGCCTGATGATGAATACTACATCGCAACTAGACAGCTCATTTCAGCGTTCTTATACCGCATTAGGTCGTACCTGTGGTAGTGCACCGTGTAATACAGCCAGTAAGATGGCGGAAGTAATGAACTTCTACAACATCAGTGGTACTGATATTCGCGATTTCCAGCTCACGATGATTATGTATCCGTACTTTCGCGATATGCCTCTTTATGGCTATGAAAGCTCATTCCGTGGAACTGCCGCTGTCACTCGCGCCCAGACGATGACTCAGCAAGCTTTCCAGTGGTCTTCATCAGGTTCATCCTTTCTAAGCTGGATGGGATCGTTTATGCCTATTTTTCAAGGGATGGTTTACGCACTGACTCCGTTCATGGCTTTCCTGCTCGGCCTCGGCGTTATGGGGCTGCGCATGGTACTGAAATACCTGCTAGTAGTCGTGTGGACACAAACGTGGTTACCTTTAGCAGCGATTGTGAACCTCTACATTCTGGTTAATACCCGGGAAACCATGAGTGCTCTATTCATTACAACGAGATCTATCAGTTTCAACCAGCTCTATAATATGCTTTATGAAACCCAGAAGAGTATCGGACTGGCAGGCAACCTTTATGCAATGATCCCAGCCCTCGGTGGTTTTATCGTTTGGGGTAGTTCTATCGCGTTTAACTCCCTTGCCAGATCGGCTGCGGCACCTTCTGCGGCAGATACCAAAACTATGGCTCCGGATGTTACGAGCACACCGGCTATCAATTCTCGCGGTGCTGAAGTTGAATTCAACCCGGCCCAAGGATCAGTCATGGGTGGTGCTTCCGGCATGTTGCCTACCGTTGACATGAAACAGGTGTCTTCTCGCAACTTGTCTAGTGCTAAGCAAGAATTGGACTCTTCATCGTCTACACTAACCACTCAGTCCGGGGCTATGCTGAGTCACATTGCTAGCAACATGGAATCAGGTTCTAAATCGCAGGTTTATAGTGATGCGACCAACGCCGCTCTAACCCGTCTAAGCAATGCGGATCGCGCTTACGTTAATGATGTTGCTCAAAAACATGGTATTTCTAACATGCAAGCGCTTGTTGGTATGGCTAAGGGCGAATTCAGTGCTGGCGCAGGAGTCAGTGGAAGTTCCGGCGCATTTAGCGCTTCTGCAAGTGCAGGTATGAGTCGTTCAAAAGCTGAAAGCAGTGGTTTGAGTAATACAAAAACGGCAGATTACAGTAACTCGACTTCGTCTTCTTACCGAGACTCCGATAGTGCGACACAAGCACGTATCGTGAATACCGCTGCAAATGCAGCCTATAACTTACTGTCAGAAAGAGGGGAAACTTCCGCTGTTACTCAGTCCTATAGTGAGGCGCAGGCACGCATGCAGTCAGCACAAAAATCCTATCAGGAAGCTGAGCAATTCGCCTCCAGCACGTCTATGGGGCAGACCATGAATGCAGCTCAGATTGCTCAGTCAATCAGTCACAGAGCTGAAGCGCAATCAACTCTAACACAGGTCCTTGCTGCATATCCGGACCTCAACCAGCAGATTCAGGAAGACACGAATCGTCTGACATCAATCGGTATGACTGAGCAAGACGCTCACACGTTTGCACAATACAAAGCCGCTGTTAATTTAGGACAAGCTGGAGATATTTCACGTAAAGCCGGCTTCATTAATGGTGATTCCTCTCCAGCCCTCACCTCAATCGCAGCTGAAGCTAATCGAGAGATCAGCGGAAACGCAACGAATGCTGGTCATCAGGCCGAGGCAATGGCATTCGGTATTCAGTCTTCTGCCAGTGCAAATGCTGGTTCTATCTCAGGCAATATCAGAAGTACAAAATCTATGTCATCACATGAATATGGCATGGGTCATGTGAATAACCACAATGCTGTAGCTTCAGGCGTTGTTGATTCATCTCGCCGTGAGTTTAACGAAGAGGTCATGACAAACGTCGGTAATGTTGCTGCTCAGGACCTTGAAAACAACAACTACAAACTGGATGGAGTCGCTGGTGGTATGAACCGTGTAATGGAATATGGTTCTAATCTCTTCACAAAATACCCAACCTATGAACAAAACTATAGCGCGGCTGTCACAGCCGCAAATGAAGTTCCAATGGACAACTCACCAGATCGTATTGCGGCAAGGGAAGCTATTTCTCAATACTACGGAGCCGTTAAGGCTGGTGCTAGTGGCCCGACACTTGACCAAGCCAGGAGTAATATGATGGCTCGCGTCCAGTTAGCTACTGGGGGCAGCATTGAGTCTAATGGTATTGTTGAAGGTGGAAACATCCAACTCGCCAAAGGTATTGCTGGACGTCTAGAACAGACTTCACTTGATAAAGGAAGTAATGACGCTGCGATTATCCAGCAAGCAGTTACGTCACTTTGGACTGACCGAACATCTTCTAACTATAATATCGGAGGTAAAGCAGATCGGTTTGACAGTATGAGTGTAGACGCTATGCCGTTTAACAATAAATCTCTAGAGAGTCATGAGCTTCCCGGTAGAGGTTCCAGCCAAAATGATAAAGACTCACCGGAAGTTATGATAGTGACGGGAACACGAAATCAATAAAAATAGAGAACCCTGACAGGATCAGGGTTTTCCTTTTCTTTCATATCTCACGATGCAAGAAACATGTAGCAAACAGGCAAGCTGAGGATAGTCATTGCAATATAGTGGGCTTCCCACAAGCGCGAGCAGTTAGACTTTTTCTCTTTTTTCTTACGATAGCGCGGATCCCCTCCGGTGGCGCCTACCGGTAGCGATGCTCCGGATAAAGGTAATAATCCGGTAATGCCAAACATTTCCATACGCAGCCTCTCATTCTTCAATCATTCAGGACACCGGGGAAATGGCCCCGTTTTGAGGCTCTTCTTCGTTGCTTGTATACACTATTGTTCATAACCTGTTCAATAGTTTTCATAAATGTAGTTTCACACACCTGATTTGGCTGTCGAAATTTGGCTGCCGAAAATCCAACACAATGATTAGCGCTAGATTGTAATTTCCATAAGGTGACCACAAATGAAAAACCTTTTTCGAAAAGAATGGTTTTTAAGGCCAGTTTGTACGTTGTTAATGGTAAGTCATTTAGGGGTGGTCACCTACACTCCTTATACCTTCTCTGCATCCACCCAACAAAACGCACAGTCAGCCGAGCAATTCTATAAAACACTTCCTGGACTTTCAGCTAACAGCAATGGGACAGCACAGTACGGTAATGGTCAAGCGGTTAACATCAATCAGGTATACCCAAATCAGGGCTCTTCCACGTCTCTTGATCAGTTGAAGTCCGTATACGGGAACGACGGAGATACAACGAAACTCGGTTCGGAAACAAATACCGCATTGAAGTCTGAAAACTCACTGCGTGGTGAAGCATATCGAACGGTTTCCGGGGCGACTAAAACCACTGCCAACATTAAAAACACTGACTCTATCTTCGGCCGTCATAAAGATTTCTTGGCTAATCAAGAAAAATACATGCAGGATCTAGGGGACTGTTCAATGTCCAAAGAACTTCATACAAATAGGGTTGTCCAGCATATTCCAGATTACAAGGAGTGTACACGCACTACAAGTGTGAGTGGTACCTTTAACCTATTCCATCCTTATGAAGCAGGACTTCTGTCACATAGAGATGGCCCAGCCAACATCGCAAGCTGCGGCGTAGGTTGTATCGAATTATGGGTCGGCACAGTGGGCGATAACTACTGGGAAGGTAGATGCAAGATCTATGAAGAGGAAATGTCTGTAAACATCATCAATCCTCAAGCGATAACTAGCGCAGTAATCACTCGGGCGAAGTGGGATGATTACATGCAGATCTATATAGGCGGTACCGGGCGAGAAAGTTTAGTTTGGGCAGGCCCGGACGGGCCGAATATTTTTCCACCAGAAACGAAAGGAAAATGCGAGCGAAATACCAGTTGGGATAGAAGTCCCAACGTTGATGTAACCAGCAAATTCCGTAATACGCCACACAACGGCTCTCTTTTCTTTAAAAACCGTGTTTCAATAACTGGTGCAGGTGAAGGATATGCAAAAGTAATGGTTCGCTATGATCCATCCAGAATGGTATCAAATGATATCTGGGAATCAGATCGCCCCCGAGAATTCCAGAATCTGGTTACAGCTATCAATACCGGCTATTGCCAGAATTATAGCGTAACTTGTAGGGACTCAGTGACTCCGGACCAAAATGGTTGTGCATACATCAATGGTGCGCACATTTGCTCCAAGGACCTGACACCATCACCAATCCCCGGTCTATCTCCGTTCTGTAAATCAGCAACGGTAGTATCTCATTGTGGTACAGATGCCGGTGTAAATAATACGTGTAAAAACTATGATAACAACTCGGCCTGTAAATTCATCAAATCCACTTGCATTACTGGGGCAGCTGGTGGTCAAAGTGGATGTTGGCAAGCTTCTGAAGTATGGGATTGTGGTACTGACGCAGTTGTTCCAAGCACTACAGAGAAAGACAAGTATGTCTGCCCTGGCGCTGTCCAGTGTATTAACGGTACCTGCCTGCAACCTGAATCTGAGCCAAGCGGAGATTTCCAGACCGCAGTTGCAATGCTGCAAGCAGCTACTTATGCAGTAAACGAAATGGTTTGTGGTGATGATACAACAGAAACAACGCGTACCTGCTCTTTATTCAAAGGTGAGGCTATGCAGTGCAAGTCTGCAATGGGCGGATGGGTGGATTGCTGCAACCAACCAGTCAACGTAAGCTGGATCCAGTACCTTCAATTGACCTACTATACACTGAAAGTGACGGACGCACTTGCAGTCAAAGCTGGGATGTTTGAGCAAGGGAAAGGGCTTTTTGACATGGGTTCAGAGCTCGCTACTAAAGCCATTGATGCTATCACTAAACCAGTGATGTCAGCATTCAATTCCCTGACAGGCAGAGCGGGTACGGAAGTTGCTAAAGAGATCACAGAGAAAGGGATGACAGGCCTTATCAATGAAGCTGTTGGCGAACTGACGAAGCAAGTCGCTCAATGGACGCTTGATACCTTCGGTCCTACTGTGACAAACGCCATTTTTGAAAGTACCGCTGGTACTGCGGCTGTTGAAGGTGGTGCTCTAGCAAATGAAGGAGTTCAACTCTCTTCGACTCTGGTAAATGCAGTATCAGTTATAGGTTATGCTTATATGGCATATCAGATTGCCAACATTCTAGTGAACATCATCTGGGCATGTACCGAAGATGAATTTAAACTAGCCGTTAAAAAGGAAACCAAGCTGGCGGTTCATATTGATAGTTGGTGTCAGACTGAACTCTTGGGACAGTGCATTGAGAAAAGGTCCAGCTATTGTACCTTCAACTCACAAATCGGGCGTATCTTCCAAGAGCAAGGACGACGTCAGTTGGGAATTGGCTGGGGGAACAAACACAATCCTGATTGCCGTGGTTTAACTCTTGAAGAATTTGGCCGTATAGACTTCAGTAAAGTTGATCTGTCTGAATGGATTGGTTCGCTGCATAAAGCAGATCTCCTCCCGAGTCCTGATAGCATCAATCTGGATTCGGTAACCGGCTCTGGTAGCATTCTGAATATCAATGGTAACAGGAAAAATACCCGTGATCGTTTTCAGGACGGTGTAAACAGCATTGACATCGAAGAAACAAAGAAGAACGTTGAAGCGATTCTAAAAGTCCAGTAGCTCACACAAAGCAAAAGCCCCGCCATTCAAGCCCGTCTCTTGATCTGATTTCATAGGTCAAGAGACTTAGCCAGCAGATAGCCTTTAAGGATGGCTTGTAACATGAACCATCTTTCTCACTGTCCTCCCATCCGACTCGACCATTTCGTTTTGATCCTTTCCGACGCCATCTTGAGTATTTCGCTGTACGATTCTACCCGGTCATAAATGACTTCAGTCATAGTGCCTATGGTCATGATGTCAGCTCTGTCATTAAGGCTCATTTCTTCCAGTTTGTTGATAACCTGAGCCAATATGAAAATGCGGAGCCACAGGATGAATTACCATATTTTAAAGTTGATGATTAATGATCCACTTTATTGTCATCCTTCAGTATCTTCTGACGAATTTCCACGCCTTGTGTTTCAGGTATAGAAAAACAGCTTTCGGCAGTATGGCCGCAGATATAATAATGGCCGTCATAATGTTGTTGCATTTTCACCTTCGTTCCGGGAAAACTGGTGAAAATAGCTTTTACCATGAAGGTGCCTTTTGTGGTGGTCAGGTCGTTGTTCTCTTTGGTGTAATAGTCAGAAACGCTAATACCTTTCACCAGCTCACCTACATCCCAGCTCTCTTTTACGGTTTTCTGCTTCAGCAAAAGAGCCCCCAGGCAGGTTAAAATAAAAAGGCCAAGTACTCCCCAGAAGATGGCCAATCGCCGGTTGACAATCAGGCTTAGATCCACTTCTTTAGACTGGGCCAGTTCTTTTGTGGATAATTTGGAGTTTGCTTTCGGTGAGCTCATGGCTTTAATCTCCCTTCTTAATAGTAATGCTTAAACTAACAAGCAGATATATCACCTGCAAATCCGATAGACCATATTGAATGCAATGGCGTATTTTATTCTTTGCATCGGCATGAATATTCTGACTATATGCCCGCCTTACGCGCTAGCGATAAACCAGTCAGCATATGCTTAATTTGCAGATCAGTCAGCTTACAGACGTCCAGCCTAGCCAGAAACTCACGCTGTTCCTGAAGGCTATATTTTTCCCGGATATCATATTGGCCTGAATGCCTTCGATATTACACGCCATTGTTTTGTTAAATGACGATTGAATGCCTTCCACCAAGAACTCTCTCTCACTGATACCTGTTACATGAGGGGCAAAAAGCAGACCGGTATTATTTTTGATAAACACACAGGATCCTGCGGTGAAATCACTCGTCCATAAAGATTGTTGCTTGTTCATAACCATACCTATAGATTTGATCCTACCACTCATTTATAAATGACAAAGCTTGACCTCGCGGGTTATTTATATTTAGGAATAAAAAACATTGTCTATTGTTTCTGATATATCAATAGCTAATTCATTGTCATCCATACTAGCCAGTCGTTCATACGGATAGATGGGGAAATTTAAATGACTCATAAGCCCTACAATAAACTCGTGGTTACCGCTGTGTTCCAGCTGGTCTTCAGTAATCATCGCCAACTTAATTTCTCCGGTATGGGGATCGGTTAGGATAAAGTCAAATATCGTACCAGACAGTACTGGCATTGCACTTTTTACATCATCAGATTGCTTCCTAATATCCTATTCTTTAGTCAGAATAATGTCGGCCATATGAACACAGAGTGCAACGTTGTACTGATCTGCAAATAAATTGTTTAACTTGGTATAAAGCGATAGGTATTCATGTTGATGTAGTTCGGAATAGATATCTGGCATACCACTGCCTTCGTTAATATCTACGGCTTCCTGCTCCCCCTTCTTCCTGTTGAGGGAACAGTTCATCAAACAAGGGGTGGTCATGCTGTATAGTTTTTGAATTCTTGGGCTTTTGCCTATCCCAGAAAAAAGTCAGTACCAGACCTACCATTCCTATCAGGAAGACGATTATTGTGATAAATTTAAGTGACATTGTTACCCCCAGATTATTATATAAAATCTATGGTACCTCTCTTTTTTGCAAGGCTAATTTTAATTTACGGAAAAATAACAACACCGACTCAGTAATGTTGAATTTTATTATGCGAATCTACCATTGGAAAAGACAGTATTCTTTATCTTGATTATCACCCTTATAAAGTAATAACCAAGACATAAGGTTACATAGATTTCTATTTTAAATAGTCTTGTTTAATTGCTTTCCGATCAAGTTTACCTACAGGGGTTTTTGGTAATTCATTTACTAACTTAAATTTGTCAGGTAATTTGTACTCTGCAATTCCTTGCTCTCTTAAAAACGCTTTAATTTCTGGTAAGCTAATTTTCCCCTCAGCAACCATCGCTACACCAATCCTATGTCCCATGATATGATCTTCAATTGCAAAAACAGCAACTTCTTTAGCTCTTGGAAAATGAATTAGCAATTCTTCCAATTCATCTGGCCCAACCTTCTCTCCTCCTTTATTAATAACATCATTAGATCGGCCAATCACTGTTAAGGTACCATCAAGATTTATTTGAACTACATCACCTGTACGATAGAAACCATCGTCAGTAAAAGACTCTCTATTTGCTTCAGGTGCATTAAAATAGGCTCCTATGGTATAAGGCCCATTTACCTCAAGGATACCTTGAGCAGGTCGTGTATGGATGATTTGCCCATTTTTATCTACAACACGATATTGATCATACATGGACAAAGGCTTACCTTGACTTTGGAGTTTTACGCTCTCAGGATCTTTACGATGAGTTTGTGATAAAAATCCTTCCCCCATACCATAAGATTGCTGAAGAGTGTTTGGGAAACGCTTCATAATAGCTTGAGCCAACTCCAAACTGACTTTGGCTCCTCCTACCTGAACAACTTCTAAACTTGTTAGGTTTCCTGTATATCGACTAGCGGCATTGACCCAATGATGTGCTAATGGCGGTACTAAAGCAATGTGAGTTACAGCATGTTGCGAAATCAAATCAAAACTTGTATCAGGACTGGGATCTTTCGATAGAATAACTTTTCCTCCTTTAGAAAAAATCCCTAAAATACCAGGACAGCCAAGTGCGTAGTTATGTGCCATCGGCAGTGTGACTAAATAAGTGGAATTTTGCGCCATTTCAGCATTGTTTGCAGCTAATTGAATATTGTAAATATATTCAGAATGACGTCGAGGGATCAATTTAGAGAGTCCGGTTGTTCCACCAGATAATAGGTAAAATGCAGTGGCATCAGGATCAAATTGCTCAAGCTCATATGGTTGAGAAGAAAAATGACTAATGTCAATTGCACCCTCACATGTACCAAAGGTAAATACCTGCCTGATATTAGGCTCAGAAGATAGTACATTTCGAATCACACTTAAATGTTCTTTCTCTCCAATTGAAGTCGAAAATATAACCGAAGTTGCTTTACTAGCTTTCACAAAATGAATAATTTCAGCGTGCCGATTGGTAGGTAAAGCCAGAACTGGCTTTACCCCAATTATCAATAGAGCCAGCAAGCTTAACACAAACTCATCATTATTATCGGTTTGCAAAACACAAATATCGTGATGCTCAAGCCCAGATTCTCGAAGAGTAGAGGCTAAACAACGAGATTCCAGCCAAAGCTGGTCATAGGTAAATTCTCTTGTTTCAGAAACTAATGCAATGCGTGTACGATATTTCTCTACTAGCTCTGCAAACCAGTCCGTCATTGAATTGTATCCCAAACAACCTAACTTTCTATATTGACTAAAATCCTTCATCGCTAATACCCTTTCTTATTAAGATTTCAGAGTAAGATTGACTAAATTATCTATAGCTGGGATCAAGTGACGCAGTCGGTGCTGATATATCTAGCAAAGCACCACTTTCATCTTTAATCAAAAGGCGACGTTGACCATAGGGCAAATCACGTGGTGGTTCAACGATATTGAATCCAAGTTTCTGTGCTTTCAAATAATAAGATTCAACTTCTTCTACAATACAAGTGATAATAAGCCCCTGACAAGACTTCTGGTGTACATCTGGAATAAATTCACTTGTTCTTAAGAAAGCGGAAACTTGTCCATGTTTTTCAGAAGACATTGAAATAAACCAGTTAGATTCGTATTTAATATTAAAATTCAAGAGGTTGACAAATAAATCCCGTGTACTTATTAAATTATCAGTAAGAATGTTAGTTAGCATATTGTGCCTCCTTTTTTAGGGACCTATCTCATTAAACTAGGTCATTTATCTGGATTGGTGTAGGATCCAAAACGCCATAATCTATAACTAGATCTTATTTTATATAGGGTATTCTCCCTATGGTTCTTTTTAACCACGGACAGACTATCGTTCACTTTTAGTTATCATCGTTAAATAATAGAGTAAAGTTAGTGTAAGTTCTCCCT
The DNA here is from genome assembly GCF_000612035.1 of Photorhabdus aegyptia. NCBI lineage: Bacteria > Pseudomonadati > Pseudomonadota > Gammaproteobacteria > Enterobacterales > Morganellaceae > Photorhabdus > Photorhabdus aegyptia. The sequence goes on from NZ_JFGV01000009.1 coordinate 14,952, forward strand.
ATTGATAATAGTATAGATATTTTACACTACACGTGAATTTTCACAATCGCTGAACGTTGCTGTTTACTTACTATCTGCTGATGTTTTATTTGGTTATGTGATGATATACAAATTTGAGCATCAGGATTTACCTCAATTAGCTGCCAGTTTAGCGGAATAATACGGTAAAAATTTGTGTTTATCGGACGCGGTATAGATTGATGAGCATATTGCTGAGTTATCTGTTGTATATATGACTCTGTATTGTCTGGATAACATGCCAACGCAGTACAGCGCAGCTGTTGCTCTCTTGGTATCATGGAAAAAATAGCATCAGCTTCTAAACACGATACCATCTGGATTTCACCATGAATTAAAACATCAACTTTACCATTACTGATAAACAAAGATGTAGCGAATGATTCCGTATCTTCTAATTGGTGATCACTAGGGCTTAACAGATTCAAGACCAAACCATTACGGATCCCAATCAATTCCACTTTACACATCTTCGGAAATGATAAAGTGCTCTGGTCAAGTATCATCAATGTCGCAGTTAAACTTTGTTCTGGCTGTGCCAGATTAAATTTATCAATGATATCTTCAATTTCTTTATCTAAGATACGATATAAATCTAAATTGAACTCACTAAAATGACTCATTTTTTATCCTGCCTATTATATTCTAATTCACTAAATGGGAAATGTAAGCCAAATGGTTTAAGTAATGTGCTGGATTTGATTGCAATTTCTTCCAACTCATCCCATGGATTCGATAAACTAATGATTGCACCACCTGTTCCAATTGACACATGCTGTTGTTTTATAACTAATGTTCGAATAACGATGCTAAAGTCTGCTGCGCCATTCGTTGAAAAATAACCTATCGCTCCAGAGTAAACACCACGAGCAGCCGACTCAAATTTGTCAATCAACTCCATTGTTCTGACTTTTGGTGCTCCAGTCATTGACCCACCAGGAAACGCACATTTTATGCAATCGACTGCATTTTTATCCTCTCTCAATTCAGCCCGAATGGTACTTACTAATTGATGAACTGTGGCAAAACTTTCGACTTCAAATAAAGGCCCAGGTTTAACTTTGCACGCTTTGGCGACACGTCCAAGATCATTGCGAACCAAATCAACAATCATCAAATTCTCCGCTCGATCTTTTTCATTACTAGATAAGTCATTGATCATTAAAGCATCCTGTTGACTATCTGAGATACGCTTTCGTGTCCCTTTTATTGGTCTGCTTTCGGCAATGCCATCACGACTTACTTTCATGAAGCGCTCAGGAGAAAAACTCAGCACTGACCACGTTTTTGAACAACGAATAAAAGCGGAAAATGGAGTAGGGTTTTCTTTTCTTAGTGCACAATATAGAGATAAGTGATCAATATTTTCTTTTAAGTCGAAAGTAATTTCATTCGTTAAGCATATTTCATAACTCTCACCATTACGAATCTCCTCCTGACATGCTTCTATTATCTTAATATATTCACTTGCACTATGTCGTAAATTCAAATTATCGGCATGAGGAAAAACAAAAGAATCCAGATTGATATCAATCTTTATTTTCTCAATCTTAGCTTTTATCTCTGCCAACCATTTTCTGGCTCGTTCGTATTGATAAATATTATCTTTTATAACTATCGCTATTGCGTACCAACGATTTTTTTTGTGATCGCAAACAATAATGCGATTTGTAAATATCATAGCCGCATCAGGCATACTAGATTGATGAATAAAACCGCTAACGACTTCTTTTTTTAACTCATATCCCAAATAACCAAACCAACCTGGCCTCACATCAAAAGGAAGACTATATTCAGTATCATTTACGATCTCGGCTTGCTCTAGTTGCCTATGAAGCCAATCAAATATTCCTGTTTTTTCAATCGATTGTTTATCCTGATTAGAATTAACCTTCAGTATGTGCTGTCTAGCATCGGCAGTAACAAATAGACTTTCTTCTGAACTGGTATCACCCATTATGGAAAAACGACTACGCTCTGTGCTGAGATCATTTGAGTCTAACCAAAAGACATATTTACTTTCGGTAAAAATTTGTTGAAATAAGATTTCTGTACCTACCTTCAATTCATCATCTTCAACCATCATCTGATAATAAATTTTGTGTTCTTTAACAGATTTTTTATCTACATCAATAAATTGAGATTGATGAGAAATAGGATTGGAGATGAAGTGTGAGGAGCGTTTATAACCATATTTGTGACTCAATAAACAGAAGTTTTCAATTAACTTTAGACCATATTCGCTACTCACCGATTCCGGGTGAAACTGACATCCCCAAAATGGTAACTCTTGGTGTGCGACTGCCATAAGAGTATTATCATCTGTCCAAGCTAGCGGACGCAGGATTTCAGGAATATCGTAAACAGCAAGGGAATGATAGCGAACCACTTTAAATCTCTGCGGAATATTTTGAAAGAGATCATCGCCAATATGGTTCACTGAACAGATTCGACCATGCATAGGTTCAGGTGCATGAGAAACCTTAGCTCCAGCTTCCAAACATAATCCCTGATGACCTAAACAAACACCGAGTAACGGCTTGATAAATTCTCTTTGTTGTAAGACCTCACGAGATATACCCATATCAATAGCATTACCTGGATGACCAGGGCCAGGTGAAATCACAACAAGATCAAAATCCTGTAGCCAAAAACTACGCCAATCAGAATAGTCGTTCTTGATCACCGTTGGTTCGTGTTTTGTTACAGAAGTGAATAAATGGACCAAGTTATAAGTAAAAGAATCATAATTATCAATTATCAAAGTCTTCATAAGACTTAATCCTATATCACAAAATTAAATGCAGAAATTGAGTGCATTTTCTCAGTCCAATCAGCGGAACGAATAATATGTCGTTGCAACTTACCGCTAGTCGTTCTAGGTAAAGAACCGACAAAAATAATCTGTTTAGGAACCATATAAGGGGCTAACTGAGTACTCGCTAATTGCCTAAGTTCTTCAGCCAATGCCTGAGTGTGCATGGTGCTGACAACATATGCGTTTAGCCTGCTTTGATTCTCAATGATAGATGTTGTCACACCCACATCAATAACTTCTTTGTGCTGTCGAAGCACATTTTCTATAGCTAAAGGGGATATTTTAATTCCACCAACCATTTCCATATCATCTACTCGCCCAATATATTGAAAAGAACCATCATTTTGTCGGATAACTAAATCTCCTGATTTAAACCAACCATCTTGGAGATCTTTTAAGTTTTCATCTTCACAATTCAAATAACTTTGTGGAATAGTTGGACCTTTGACCCAGAGTTCGCCTTCATCACCATCAAGCAATTCTTCTCCTCGAAAGTTTCGTACTGACAATTCGTAATTAGGTAAAGCATAGCCTAGTGAGTTATCAGGATTATAATTTCCACATGTACCACAATAAGCATGACCTACTTCTGTTGAACCAAGCTGATTTAGCAAAGTAACTCCTAATTTTTGAGTTATTTGATCCCTAAGAGATGGCTGTAATGCTTCCCCGGCAGAAATTAAACAACGTAACGTATTTAGATGTTTATTATCACGATATTTTAGCCAGGCAGCATAACCTGATGGTACCCAAAACATACAGGTAACACCAAATTGAAATATAAGATCATTGATTTCATAAGCATTTGGACGATGTTGAGTCAATAACGCAGCACATCCTGTCATGAGTGGAAAGACAAGGTTATTGCCAAACCCATAAGCAAAAAATAGCTTGCTTAGAGAAAATAATATGTCGTCTTCTCTGATGTTCAACATACTGAACGCTACAGCATCACGGTAAATTAAAAAATCTTGATGTTGATGTGGTACTGCTTTCTGTTTGCCCGTTGTACCTGATGTAAATTGTACATATAAGGGAGCTGTTGGTGACTGTTCAAAGAAAAATAGTTGCTGACCGCAATTTACCGCATTCAGTAATGACTCCTCCGTCAATAGCATTATACCGTGATAGTGATTCGCAATATTTTCTCGAACAACAGCCAAATTGGGTTTTAATTCGTTAACAATGTCTTTATGATTTTTTGGTGGCAAATAGGGATTGACGAGTAAGGCGGTTGCACCTAAGCGAGCACAGGCAAGGAACAAAGCAACATAATGAACACTATCATCTAAGCCAATGACGACTCGGCACCCATTAGTAATGTTATGCTCACTTAACAAATTTGCAATACAACGTGCCATACGATGCAACTCTGCGTGTGTGTAATTACCGTATGGACTCATAAAGGCGAGCTTTTCATTCCAATGATTTAATTTACTAAGTACTTCGATTTCATTAGCAATATTCATTGTGATAAGCCTCTATACTGTCCTGTTATATTCAGTAATAGAGCAATATATCCCTTCAAGAAACGGGCTGCCCAATGTGGACGAAATCGCAAGTCTGAAGCCGCCATAATGACTCGTATACCTTCTTGGGAAGGTATCAAAGCCAGATCAAGATCAAAACGTCTCGCTAAGCCATTTGGAGGGTCAATAGCTAAAGCCTGTAAGCTCGTAAAAGACTTCAACTGCACTATATCTGTTGGGAACAACTGAAATACAACATCTCCGATTGAATCCAAGGAAACAGTCCCAGCAGGCAATAACTGATATGGTAAGGATTGATGTGCAATCGCCCCTGAAATCATTGTTCGTAACTCAGAAATTACATCATGAATCGATGAATTTTGATTGATACGAGTTCGTAAAATCACCATATTGGATAAAAATCCAATCACGTCTTGATGGTAAGTTCGATTGGCTAGTAGTGTGGCAACCGCTAAATCAGACTGCCCAGTAAGACGATGTAGATACATCATGAAGGCAGAAAGTAACACGTTATAGAGGCTAGTGTTGTTGGCTTTTGCCAAATTCTTTAGTTGATGCTCTGTTCTACTATCAATATGCTCTCGGTATAAAGTGATAGTATCCTGCGCCAAAGGAATAGATATTCCCCGATCTCGTCTTGGCAATTTAGGAAATTGCACATTTTTCAATGATTGTTGCCAGAATTCTATGCTGTTGTGGTATTCTCGACTATTTAAATACGTTTGTTCCCACTCTACAAAATTACTGAATTGGTAGGGTACCTTCGGCAAAACCTGCTGTTCATAAGCCTGACCTAACATTTGGCTGACCAGCCCACAAGACACTGCATCAGTAATTAAATGATGTTGATTAATACATAATACATTTAGCTCATCGGTTAAACGCCATAAAATCACACGATAAAGAGGTTGATTGAGATCAAAATGCTGTCTTAATTCTTCCCGTAATACTGAATTTAATTCAGGAATTAAGTTCAGATCTGTTTCTTGCAAATTACTTATGTCGAGTGTAATTTCTTTTATATGTGCTATTTCCTTATCAACAACATATCGTCTTAACTTTTGCCCTTTACCAATGAAACGAGTCCGATATACCTCAACTTGATCAATAATCAGTTGCCATGCTTGAATTAATCTCACTTTATCAAGCTTTCCTTTTAGTCCAATGATAATTGGACAATTTAGCGAGCCATATCTACCTTGATAATGATCCATCAACCACATCATGCGTTGACCGACTGACACAGGTAATTCTGATTGAGTAGGGATATTATTCGTCATGGCAAAGACTCTCTAGTTGATGGAACGCAATTTCGTCGTAAGAGCTGCTCGGCTTTTTCGATTAATGCCTGAGCATGCCCTACTAAATAGAAATGACCGCCAGAATAGGTCAATACTTCTATCGGTGTTGAACTAAAACTTTGCCATCCTTGTAAACATTCAATATCAATATCAGGATCATTATCTCCCCCACACACAATTATTTGAGTTGTCAGTTTAATCGATAAATCAGGTTTATATTGTTCTATCAGCTGGTAATCGAATCGTAATGGTGGCGTCAATATACTCATCAATTCTTTCTGATGAAGAATATCGATATGGGTTCCTCCAATACGAACCATTTCCTGCCACAGCTCAGGAGTTGTTTTTTGATGAAATTTTGAGGGTACAATTTTGTTTAGAGGTGGATGACTGGAGAGTATGATAGCAACGGGAGCCATATTGATTTTTTCTAACCGATGACACAATTCAAATGCAATCGCTGCACCCATGCTATGCCCTAATAAAACATAAGGCATATAATGAAACTGATGTAAAAATACAGGCACCAATTCATGCATCAATTGAGACATTGATGTATGACATTTATCTCCCATACGTTCTTCTCGTCCAGGGTATTGAATTGCATATAAGCCTAGTTGTGGTGGTGTCTTCATACCCCAAGCTCGAAAAAAACTCGCATTTCCTCCTGCATGAGGCAGACACACTAATCCTCTATTCGGTTGTACGTTCATACAATGACGAGGTGGACTGATTTGGATTATCGAATGAGAGATTGGTGAATGGATATTAAGCATATTGATACCTTTACTCTTTTACATGAGCATTCATGTTTTTACGCACCGGATTATGAGGTAGGCCAATTTGACTGGATATGGTAGACCACAAACGACATATCTCTAAATGACGTTGTGCTCTGACTAACCATTGTGACGATTGGCGCTGTTGATGAACTTGACAAATTAATTGTGAGATCGCTGTAGGCCAATCTTGGTATATTGCGTCGGAGAAACTCTTATCTGGTAGTGAAATGAGTTGATTTATCAACTGTTGTTCCACAACATCGTGCTTTGGAACTCTGGGACTTGGTACCCAGAGCAGAGGTCCTTGTGTATCAATTAATATGAGAGTCCCTGTATCTGCTGTAGCATCTATACGTAATAACAAACGAGTAGAATCATCGGGATCATTTGCATCCATCGTCATATCTATTCGCAAACCAAAGCTGATATCAGGATTAATCTTTCCGGTAATGCGTGCAAATTCAGGAGAGACTTTATTACCTGATTCATAATCAGTCACCTTAAAGTAAGGTTCTCCTAAACCGAATAAAAGATCTAGTGCGGCAAATGCAACTTGATAAGCACAGGTTATTTCTACATGACCTAATGAACCCAATACCATGAGTTTTCGAATTTCAGATAAAGTTTGTCTGACAGAAGTTAATTGATCGTAAAAAGTATTAAGGTAATAACACTGTCCATATTTTCTAGCCCAGCGGATATTTTCAACTAGTTCTCGTTCATGGAGAGGATGTTCTTGTATTACATCCATACCACAGCTCAACATATACTGCGCGATATCAGAACCATTACCCCCAAGTAATCCAGAACGAACTACCACACATGCCAATTCCGCAGTACCTTTGACACATTCATTTTGAGCTAGTCTTTTTACCCCTAATTTTTTGCCAAACTTTCACTTTGATGATGCCCCCGTCCAACAATGCCGGCGAGCTTATAAGGAGTTTCCTCACGTAAAAGGGCTTGTGCATATAAAGCACCAAATGTAGCCCCGCATACGATAGCCCGAAGTTGTTCTCCCATAGTTAAATAACTCCTTCCTCTGGTGTTGTATATAAAGTGCCTTTCACTAAATGCAGTAAAGAAACACTTTGATGGCTACGGAGCGATTGTATCGCCCAAGATTCACTTAACACTTGGCTACCGAGATATGCGCCTGACGTTATCTTTTGAGTCAGTATCCCTTCAATAACCGTTGCAATGGCTGCTGCACACAATTCACTTGCACTCTGCCCACGCATTTGTAAGCTAGCTAACGTTTGCTTGTGCTCCCCCAGTAATTCACAAAGAAAATGTTGAAAAGGAGGACGCTCAGCTAAATCAACTATACTTGCATTAACCACAACTGTTGCAGCTTGTGCCACTTCATTCATGGCTAATGCACGCTTTAAAGCAGATTGTGTTCGTTTCCCTAGATATCCAATCCAAGCTTCGATGGTTCTTACGCCTGTTACCTTTTTAATAAAATCCAATTCATCATCTTGATAGGCAATAAATTCAGTAACTTCTGGCAGAATGGAGGCAAAATTCGTCGGTAAGGTGTGGTGAGCCATATTCGTATTAAGGGAGAATTGACTTTTCAAACGCTGTTTTGCTGCGACGATGACATCGCTTACAGCTGCATGGGTGAATTTATCATGACCAAACAATACGAATCGCAGGTGTTGCATGCCTTGAACCTGTGTGCATGCCCATAATGGTAAAGCTTCTGTCAAACCTGGCATCAGTCCACAACCAACCACAACATGTATATGATGTCGTTCTATCACCTCAGAAAACTGCTGACGCAGTTTGATAAGTTCTGGATAACCCGCATTGACATCAATGACATCAATACGTTGCTCAATTGCAGCTTTCACAACATTAAGACCAACATTATGGAATGGCCCGCTGCAATTCACGACGAGATCACAGCCATGAATAAACGCATTTATTGATTCGATATTACTTCCATCTACTAGCCTCAATAAAAAAGGTGGCTCTGAAAAAGGCAATTCGTTTTGGCTATGACGTGACCCCAATCTCAATATGTACATACCATGGTGATGAAGTGCTGCCACTAATGCTTGCCCAATACTGCCTTGGGCACCAACGATAGCAATAGTTGGATAACTCATTTGTTTACCTCCAACTGGCATTCGAATAGGTCAAATATTTTCTCTATCAACTCATCTTTGGAGATTATCCTTTGTTCCCAATTTCCCAGGCAGTATTGACTCAGCTCGTTCACTTGTGACAGCAAAGAAGGATCTGAGTCAGCTACAATGGTGATATCAAACGTCACAAAGTACTTAATAGTGTCTTCAGATGCCTGTACATAAGGATTATTTCTATCCAAATCTGGATGTAACAACCAACATTGAAGATACTGAGCAAAGTGATCGGAGTTAAGCCGCCGTCCTAGTGATAACGCCACTAACGCATCATCATCTTTAGCTATAAGATTGACATGCATTTGCCGTATATCAGGTAATTGTGAGAGTGTACTCTGTAACCACTCTTCGAATAATTTATCTTGTTCTATACTTTCGCATAATGCTGGGTTACATCCGATTTCAATGACCATACCTAAGACACTGAGTTCTTGAGAAATCAATTCAAAACCAGTATCTTGTTGAAAATTAATGATTATATAAGCAACCTTACTGCCTGGATAACCTGCTCTGATGGAGAGACGAGAAACATTTTGGATAACCTCTTCGTCATATAGGATTAGTGCATCTTGATTGTTATTGTCTGCTAATACGATGGAGTGTTGCTGTAATACTTGGGTTATATGAGCGATGGTTCCACCTTCCATTAACAATCGAAGTACATCGTCAAAATGATGTTGCTCATACTGCTGTTGTTCAATAATTTTTGCGGCAAGTCTAGCTGCAAGAAGTGAGTCACCACCATAATTAAAAAAACCAGTGTTTCTATCAGTCACCTCTGTATTCAAAACAGAGGTCCATAAAGCCGCCATCCGCTCTTCTACTTCGTTGGTTAGAGATTGAACGTATGACGATGGGTGTAGGTTTTCTTCATAAGGCGTAATGAAAGAATAAAGTTGCTTATGGTTAACTTTACCATTATCTGATAATGGGAGTTGTTCAAGTAACTCAATACGATTTGGTAACATGTAGTTCGGCAACCTTTCTGACAAGTACTGGAAAAGATCATCTTTCTCAACAGATTTTTTTTCCAATTGATATTGCGCAATGAAAGTTTGCAAACCAATATTGGCTAGAGTACCACTGGGTAATGGTGTGATGACAACCCATCCCATAGTTTCCAGCAATTGTTGCCATTCACTCGCTGTCAAAAAGACACGGCCAGATGGTGCCCGAAAGTCCATAAGTACTTTGCTATGATCCTTATTGCCCAACATAAGCTCAAGTGAAGCAAGGGCTTCTGGGTGTTCATCAGTAGCTTCCAACATAACTAACCACCCTCCTGCTTTGAGGACTTTGGATAGCGTTTCCAATGCTTTTGGGATATCAGGTAATGCATGTAAGACATCACCACAGATAACAATATCAACGCTATCAGCTGGTATTCCTTGCATAGTTGGTTCTTTAAGCAGATCAAAGTACTTAATTGTAATATTGTCCCTTTGACAATATTGCTCAGCTAGATCATTCAAATAATATGCAGAGATATCTGTCATTATGTAGTGCACATTCTGATCTAAAACAACTTCTATAATACTTTCTGTCAATCCTCCAATACCTGCCCCAACTTCCAAGATAGTACAAGTTGATGACTTTGATTCAGCATGTTGTTCAATAAATAGTTGAACCGCTTTCGCACTAATCATATTGCATAGACTTGCAGAAGGATTATCTCTAAAAGTTGCTTTAGCAATGTGTTTACTGCCCTTTGGAAAAAATAAATGTGTCGGATGGATTTTGCCTTGTAACTGGTTCAATAATTGATTAGCGCTGCTACGAAAATAATCCAATAACGCGAAGGGGTAATTACACTGAGAACCTAATTCATATATTTTCCACCATTTCTCATCAAGTCCATCATTATCCACTATATTAATTGAATAAAGATGATGTTGAGGTTGCGATACATATCCCTTTTGTGTCAGTAAAATAATCCAACGTTTGACTAATCGTTCGTATTGCATTGGTAAACATAAATTATCAATTAAACATTCAATAGACCATTGTTGTGGAAGGTTCAACTCTTGTAATAATCGCACAATATGTAATGTCATGATCTGACGTAAACACGATGTCATCATAATTAACGCTTCTTGGTTAAATGAAGCGCTTGATTTCTGTACCACATTTAATTGATGTGATAAATTATTTAGCCATTTTTTACGCTTCTGAAGAAGATATTTTGAGAGCATGTTAGGAACAACGAATGCAACCAATTGCTCAAAGTTTTCCTGTTTTTCATGAATAACGACGGCTGAAACAATATCAGAATGTTTTTCTAAAACTGAACTAATTTCACCTAGTTCAATTCGATGACCACGGATTTTAACTTGCTGATCATCGCGCCCTAGAAATTCTATTTCTCCATTATCAAGATAAAGTCCTAGATCACCCGTTTTATAAATTCGTTGTCCTGATTGAGGGTGATAAATAAAACTTTCCTTAGTTTTTTCCTCATCATTAAAATAACCTATTGCTAACCCTAACCCTGAAATATATATATCTCCTACTACACCAATAGGACACAGTTCAAACTGGTGGTCAAGCACTTGCACTTGTTGCCCCGTTAAGGCTCTACCATATGGGATACGTCCAAGTTGGTTGTCCTGAGCTTCAATCTGATGCCAAATAGACCAAATTGCCGCTTCAGTTGCTCCTCCTAAACTCACAATGTCTAAATCAGGAATAATTTTATGAAAATTGTCAGCTAGCGTAACCGAGATCCAATCTCCACTCAGTAACATAATTCGTAGAGAATCAATAGAGATATCGGATGTTACTATAAGGTAGTCATAGAGCATGACAGCTTGAGCAGGCACACTGTTCCACAAAGTCATTTGATGTTGCACCAAAAGTTCACACCAGTGTCGAGGACTGGAACGTAATGCAGGATCTGGGAGTACTAATTTTGCACCAAAAGATAAGGGTCCAAAAATATCATAGACTGATAAATCAAAACTCAAATTTGCTAAACCAAAGACTACATCTTTCTCTGATAATGATACCCTGTGGTTAATATCCAGAATTGTATTCATGGCTGCCTCATGGCTCATCGCAACCCCTTTTGGTTGGCCTGTTGTCCCCGAGGTGTATATAATATAAGCTAAAGATTTAGGTGTAATATCTTTCACGTCATAAGGTTGTCCCTCAGACAAATAAGGCTCAACGACAATAACTTTGCCTTCTTTATAGGTCATTTGAATGGCAAGCTGTGGCTGAGTTAGTATCAAATCAACATCAGCATCTTCAAGAATGAGTTCTCTTCTAGCCTGTGGCTGTGAAGCATCGATAGGCACATAGGCACGTCCACTGATTAATATGGCTAAAACACTAATAACCTGTTCAACACCTTTATCCATCACGATAGCAACTACTTGCCCAGCGGCATACTGATCAATCTTGTGAGCTAAATGGCAAACCTCATTATAGAGCTGCTGGTAAGTTAATTGCCGACGGCTATCGACAATAGCTGTACGCTGCTTAAATCGATGTAAAGATTGTAGCCATGGTTGGTGTAATAGATATCCTTGATAGGGACTAGAAGTCGGAATATTTGTTGCAATGCTCCGTGAATCGCGCACGACACTATTCACACGTTGCCAATCAAAATCCTGGGTTGCAATGTCATCTAATATTTGCTTGTAAGCCGCAAACATATCTTCTAAGGCACGACGTTCTATCACGTCGGCTCTATAATCCCAGTTCATGTATATTTGCCCATCTGCTTCAAGTAATTGGCAATCAAGCCATACTTGTGGTGTCCATGTGATACCATCGCGTAAGCGCAATTCTATTGAACGATTTTCTTCCGTGGCCCCAACCGTACTGGTAAATATAATGGGTAAGAACGCTGCTTCTCTTCCCTTTTCTTTAGCTATTTCGCGTAATACCTCTACACCGGAATAAATGCTATACTGCATTTCTTTCCATAGTTGTGTTTGTATGTTTTGAGCTCGCTGTGCAAAGCTTAGATTGGCGGAATAACTACATTGAAATAAGATAATTTCTGTAAAATCGCCGAGAACACGCTGAACATCCTCATGTAATATAGGACGATTCATCATCGTTAGGTTTAATACAAAATCAGCATTTTTACTCCAACGCCGAATGACCTCGATAAAAACTGTTAATAAAAGGGCCGTTAAGGTCAGCCCCTGTTGTTGCGCTTGTTCTCGTAATCCTTGAAGCACGTTTTGACTAAGCTTAGAAAACATACGTTTAAAGCTATTAATATTCGTTATCGCATAAGGATCTGCACTTTTATTCATTGGTAAGTTGGGAGCAGAGCCCAGATCATTGATTCTATTTCGCCAATATTGACGAGCTTGATAGTAATTGGGGAATGTTTTGAGGCGTTGTTGATGAATAACAATATCACGAAAATTGACATCACTGATAGGCAACGAGTTAATATCACCATTCGTTCTTGCGATCAAACACTCTAATAGCATGTTCACACTGACAAAATCCATAACCATTAAATCTATTAATAAGTGAATGATTGCAGATTTATCGGTTCGTGGTGTCAATACCACCTGATATAAGGGCCAACAACTGATCTGTCGTTTAAGACTTGCAGTGAGCATCTGTTCGCGAATCTTTAAACAATGCTGAGTGAGTGTATCTTCCGATATGTTTGTTGGTACGTCTGGTGTTATCTGTACTGTTTGATAATCAAATTCTGTTAACACTTGCTGATAACCATCTTCACTGATACGTGTTCTCAAAACAGAATATTGCTTAATGGTTTCATTCAACGATTGTTCAAATTTATCACAAAGTAAGTGTGATATTTCTACCTCTAAATACGCTTGACATGGTAAACCGCCATATGGCATGCCGCGGCTGCGTCCAAGCAAATAGGCTTCTTGAATTGGAGTCAATGGGAATGGTTCAAATAATGCATTAGAGTCAACAACAATCGAATTATCAATTTCCGCTTTCAACAGTTCAATAATAGCTGTTTTTTGTGTTCTGACTTGTTGCTTCAATACATCTGTAAAAACTCCTGGTGGAGCCCTAAATCTTAATTGCTCATCATCAACCCAAAGTTCGATGCCAAGATTTCTTAAAGTCACAATGATATTTTCAACCATCATATAGTCCCCTCATCTAATATGACTTGTTGCTGCCGCGTCAAACTTTCCGCTAAGCTGGCAATAGAAGGAGAACGCAAGAAATCTTCGAGCTTAATGGCAATATTTGTCTGTCGGCGTAATATTTCAATAAACTGAGTGGCTAATAAGCTATTCCCCCCTAAGCTCATAAAGTGGTCATACCGATTAACCGTTTCAATCCCCAATAACTCCTGCCATATCAAAGCAATTTGTTGCTCTAGTTCCCCTTCCGGCGCAGTTGTCTGCCCAACAACTTGTTGTTGACATAGTAACGTCAAGGCATTGCGATCAATCTTGCCATTGCTTGTCAACGGAAAATTATCAACCACGATATATTGACTTGGTAATGCATAACTCGCCAAATGCTTGACGAGATACTCTTCAATACAATCCTGTAATGCGGAATGTTCAATACCGTCCTGACATGACAGCACCGCCGCCAGGTGTTTATTTCGTTCACCAATGACTAAAACAATGGCTTCCCGTATCCATGGATGACGGCATAACGCGGATTCTATTTCCCCCAGCTCCAGACGATGCCCACGGATTTTTATCTGACAGTCATTACGTCCTAAAAACTCTATACAGCCATCCGGCCAATAGCGTCCTAAGTCTCCGGTACGGTACCATCGCATCCCATTGGACATGATAAATTGCTCGGATGTACGTGCCGCATCATCACGGTAACCTAAACCAATACCTGTACCGCCAATCCATAATTCACCACTCACCCAATCTGGACAATCCCGCCCCTGACTATCCACAACTCGGTAGTGTTGGTTACTCAGAGGGTATCCATAAGGTACTTTAACCCAGTCAGGTGGTACTTCTTTGACTTCGTACCAATTCGACCATATAGCCGCTTCTGTCGCCCCCCCTAACGCAATGAAACAACTTAATGGGCTGCGGTATCTCAGCCGTTCGGCTAAATCCAGACCAATCCAGTCACCGGAAAGCAAGGCTAAACGTAATGTAGCAAGCGAAACTTCTTCCACGGTGAGTAACATTTCCAATAAAGCAGGCACGCTGTTCCAGATTGTGACCCCATAACGTGCAATATCTGTCTGCCAGCGATAGGGATCTCTGCGCTCCGATTCTGCCGGTAGCACGAGAGCGCCCCCGACACTTAACAACCCGAAAATATCATAAACGGATAAATCAAAGTCTAATGCCGAAAGAGCCAGGACTTTATCTGACGCATTGACTGAAAAACGGGAATTAATATCTGCCACCGTATTCCACGCAGCCTGATGTGTTATCTCGACACCTTTCGGCTCCCCCGTTGATCCTGATGTATAGATAATATAGGCCAATGCCTGCTCATTAACGGTCACCTTCGGTAAAGCCACCTCACTACGCAGACAGGTACCTGTTTCATCCATCACGACGATAACGGGACAATTATTCACTTTCTGGAGACTCGCCACTTGCTTCTGTTCCGTAAGTATTGCGCTCAATCCCGCATTGCGATAAATCCTGTTTCTGCGCTCTACGGGCTGTTCCACTCCCACCGGAACATAGGCAGCCCCCAGTGACAAGACAGCTAAAACAGCAGCCACTTGTGCCGGACTTTTGGGTAACGTCACTGCGACACATGCACCACCTGATACACCGTGTGTTTGTAATGCTTCCGCGATGCCTTGAACGTGTGTTAGTAACTCACCATAACTCCAGCAGCCAGAATCCCCCCATTGCAGTGCAACAGCTTCAGGCCGGGTACGGGCATATTCAAGAAAACCATGATGTAAACAAGCGACCGGGAAGGTGTGTTGGGTATCATTCACTTGTTGGCGAACAGCCTGTTGATGTGAAGGTAAAATATCAGGTAATAATTCCACCCAATGAGACTGCTCACATGCATGCAACAACAGTTGTTCAAACGCGTGGAACATGTCGTCTAATAATCCTGCCGGAAATAGCTCATCGACACTGTCCCAGTTAATTAATAACCCTCCGTTATGCTCTACGACCTGATGATCTAACCAAACTTGCGGAGTTTGAGAAATCATATAACCAGGGTGACCTAACACTACTTTGACGTCTTCATCAATTAATTCACCCATGCCTATTCCACTTGTGAATACAGCAGATGTGATAAACTCCCCTCCATTCCGTTTAGCAATCTCTCTTAAAACCTCTACACCAGAAAAACTTTGATATCCCATACTTTCCTGAAAAATACGTTGCTGTTTTGCACATGCTTGCTGCAATGTCTGCACATTTCTGAGATCTATTTCCAGTACTAAGATATTTGTAAAATCTGCAACCATTTGGTTGATATCTGGAAGAATATTTTGACGATCAAAAATTGGCACATTAATAAAAAAATGTGTCATATTGGACCATCGAGATAGTACAAGACCGTAAATTGTTGTGAACAAGATTGGTAATGTAATACCATTCTGCATACTCATTTGTTTCAGTTGAAGCATGTGATAATGAGATAACCAACAGGAGCGGCGTTTAAATTGAACAGTGGTAATTGATTCAGGAGTGGTTTGTAGTGGTAAAGCAATTCGTGATGGCATTCGTTCTATTCTATCCAACCAGTATAATCTGGCTTGTTCATATTCCTGTTGATCATACTTTTGCTTCCATAATAGATAGTCTGAAAAAGTAGTTCGAATGGCAGGTAACGTGGTTTGTTTCTGATACGCTAATGCAAGATCCTTAAGCATTATTCTAATACTCAGCACATCTGCAACTAATAAATCCACTTCAAAATGGATAAACATTTCTTCTGCGAAACGACTAATATTAAAATCGAATACAATCCCTTCTTCTACTGCAAGCTTACGATGTGACCATTTTTCTCTGAGTTGCAGAAGGATATATTTCCCCTCTTCAGACTGACTTGATACATCACCATAATCACATACAGAGACTCCTTTCCAGTGCCAGTTTTGTATCACCTGTTGTGTACCATCTTCTAAGAAACGACAACATAGCATTGGATGCCGCTCAACCATATGTGCAATTGCGGTATTTAGCCTAGTAACATCTAAATCGCGAATATGAAATTCCACATAAAAATGTGCGCTCACATCCCCTAAGGCGAAATGGTTTTCTCGACCAATCCAATATGCATGTTGCACAGAAGTCAAAGCAAAAGGCCCTGTTCCTGAAGAGGGCAATTCATTCGGTAACTGGATGATTGGAGCGTGATTCAGTATAGAAAGCCAGGCATCAAGATACGGCGCTGAAATAAGTTCAGCAAACTTGACAGTAACTCCTTTAGCTTTCCAAATATTAACCAATTCCATTGTTCTGATTGAATCAAGTCCCCATTCAATCAGACTATCACTTGGATCTATATCTTCAGTATCAATCCCTAAGATATTCGCTAGATCACTTATTAATTCTTTAAGTGAATAAAATTGACGTCGGTATCGTAAAGCATAATTATTCACTGCCCTACGCATTAATATCCACTCTTGACTATATTTGTGCAGTATAGCTGTTTCTCCTGATGGGTTCGTTGCCTGATCCTTAAAATGTGTATCATCAAGATAGTTCATTATTTGACCGCCAAGTAATAGTTTTTAATGGTATAATTGCATTGTTAAACAAGTAATTAAGAAGAAATTTTCACTTCTTAATCCCCTCCACAATGGGAAATAACATTGTGGGGATTACACGTGTCAATTTCAGACCAGCCTTATCAAACAACATTGCAGACTGCTCTTCGCTACGAGCATGGCCTGAAACCATAGCCATCATTAATAAATCGTAGATACGAGAATAAGTGGTACCTAGATCGGCACTATTACCAGGAATAAGTACAGGATCAATAACAACAATTTTGCCGCTAGGATTCATCGCCTGAGCAACATTTGAGAGGATTTTGGCTGCTTGTTCGTCGTCCCAATCGTAAATTACTCGTTTAATAATATAAAGGTCGCCACCTCTTGGTACTGCATCAAAAAAG
Source organism: Photorhabdus aegyptia (assembly GCF_000612035.1). Taxonomy (NCBI): domain Bacteria; kingdom Pseudomonadati; phylum Pseudomonadota; class Gammaproteobacteria; order Enterobacterales; family Morganellaceae; genus Photorhabdus; species Photorhabdus aegyptia. The sequence goes on from NZ_JFGV01000009.1 coordinate 32,559, forward strand.
CTGCCACCGTGGATTTCGCATCGAGAGAGAACACCTTCATTTTCCAGAGTCAAATGAGCTTTATTAACAACATGGGGTTGATCAAACAGTTTACCCTTTACATGCGGTAGAGATTTAAGGAGGAGAGATAATAATCGACCATTTCCACCACCAATATCTACAATAGTTTCAATACCAGAGAAATCATACGCGGCTAAAATTGCACGATATTCCAGTGGAGTAAACGTCGCCATGGCGTTATCAAACATCAGACTATAATCTTTATGAGAAGCACAAAAGTCCCAGTAATCTTGATCGTGGACTATATCGAAGCAAGCTTTCCCTGTGCGCAAACTATAATCAAAACGAGACCAGGCTTTAATGTCTGCATGAAGCATACGGTATCCATCTCGAAGCGAAAACGTAGAGCGGGTGCTTAATAATTCAGACATCGCTGTTTGCTTAAATATTCCAGGTTCATCTGTTTCTGCAAAAATTCCTTTGCTGGCTAATGCCAGCATTGCTCTATAAAGAGCAAATTCGTTAGCACCAACTTCTTTAGCAATCTCTGTGACTGATTTAGGTCCATCCACAAGACAGTCAGCAACCTTTAATTCAGAAATAGACCTGATAGTGAAAGGAATAATATAATCAGCAAGCTCAGTAAACCGACTAATTGCTTTTATCTTATTGATACCCTTTTTCTCTGTTAAATCAATCATGATAAATATTTCCTTCCCGTTTTACTTGCTCTTCAATGTAGGCAATGATGTTATCGACTGTTTGAATTCTTTGAGCAGTCGCTCTATCAATGGGTGCTAATTTAAACTTGTCTTCTAATGCAAACGCTAACTCTGCCATGGATAAAGATTGATATCCTAGCTGATCAACTAAGTGTTCATCCCCCTTTAACTCATGTATTTCTATTGGGCTGAGTTCAATAATCAATGTTTTGATTGATTCTGTAAGTTCAATGCTATTGATTTCCATATAAGTCTCCATTTGATGCCATTTTCAGTTAATTATTTAAACAACACTTACGACTTACGGCTCAGAAAAATAATTGATTAAAGTAATAATCAAGAATAATTCTTTATGATTTATAAACATGAAATGCTATGTTACTGGGAAAGTAGATAACACCTTGTTTACTTATTAATTTTCTTTCAACCTTTTGGTTATTTCGAGTAATTGATAAGTTAAGCCACCTAGTTTAGTATCTACATGGGCAGCACGTAAAATAGAAACATGCCGATTCAAACACTCTGCCTCATGACATAATTTATTGATATCTCCTAGGTCAGTAAATCCCAATAAAACCTTTCCCATAGGAGCTAAATAATTAAACGCTTCAGTTAAAAAACGTTTGTGCGTTTCATATCCATAATCGTAAATAGCCGAGTTTAATTCTGATTCTGGTCGCTGTGCTATCCCATCCACAAAACTGGAATTCCAAAAAATAATGTCAAATTGTCTACCAGTTTCAATTTCATTAAATAGATTACTTTGTATCACCTCAACTTGTTCTTGGACACTGTGTCTCTTAACATTGCGTAAGGTGTTTTCAACAGCAACAGATGATATATCTGTCGCTAGAACGTGCTTACAGCCAGTAAGTGCTACCAAAACGGAAAGATATCCCATTCCACAGCCTATCTCACAAAACCTTGTTTCTTGATTGAATTGTAGCCACTCTGGGTAAAGTAATGCACCTCCCGTCAAGTGTGGCGCATATACACCAGGCATCAAATCCCAAGTCATACCGTTCAATGAAAAGGTAATGTTCTGTACCACACTTTCATGACGTTCTAATAACTCTTCCACAACTGCCTCTCGATATTTACTCATGTTTATTTAGCCCTTCATCAATAACGAGTTGGAAATCTTTTTTGAGTGAGTGCAGGTCCGTATGGTGCAGCATCAAGCCAACGAGCTGATGGTTTGTAAATATTACTCAGGAGTAAAGCTGCAATAAGTTTTGCTTTATCAATTAGCCGAGGGGTCCGAATTACATTCAATGCTTGCTTTGCTGAGCGACAATTTTCTATAGCTGCTGTTCGGCGAGAAAGATCAAAATCATCAATACACCCTCTACGCCGAGATTCAGAAGTTGAGACTGTGGCCAATGTGATAGCTTGAGCAGCCACATCCGCATCCGCGATACCGCTATTAAGCCCTCGGGCACCATAAGGTGGAAATAAATGCGCTGCTTCACCAACCAATAAAACACGTCGATATTCATCAACAAAAGATTCAGCGACGACTTGATTAAAGCGATAAGTAGAAACCCAATTCATATTGGATAAAAAACGTTCTTCAATCAGATTTGATAACCAAGACCTTAACCCCTTTTGGCTTATCATCCAATCAACATCGTCACCTGGCTTACACTGCAAATCCACTTGCCAACCTCCAGCAAAGGGGATAACTAATACATGTCTCCCTTCTAATTGAGGATGTTTATAGTGAAATGTTCGTTTTTGCTGATAGGGAGAACTTTCCGAAATAAAATCAATAACGATATGAGTTCCTGGTGATGAATCCCCAACCAATTTAATATTTAATGAATTACGTGTCTGTGAGGATGCACCATCAGCACCAAGAGCATATTTTGAATAATACGTTGCTTTATTAGTAATGATTCGAACACCTTGTTTATCAGTATTGACTGACTGTACAGGTTCTTCCCAAAGAATATTAATTCCAGTTTCATTACATGCTTCACGCAGCAGTTTTTCAGTTTCGCTTTGGCGTAAACTAACAAATGGAGGAAAAACCTCCGCCCCTAATCTTTCATCTGAAATTTTTTGTGAGTACACAAGTTTTCCTGAAAAATAAGTTTGCCGTTCTTGCCATACAAATCCTTTTTCAAAAAAACGTTGTGCCAGTGGTTGATGAAAGCGTGCTAACAATTTCAGCGAATCATGGTGTAAAAATAAAGCCCTGCTCCCTGGTCTTGCTTTTTCTTCAGCATCAGCTTCAATTACCAGTACATTCAAACCATAGGCTTTAAGGGCCAATGCTGATGCCAATCCTACAGGACCTGCACCAATAACAATCACAGATAACGGCTGAGAAGATATATCGATAGTATTCATGCTACTTTTCTTTCATGTTGACCATAGGTTGCGAATGCAATGCTCGACGTAAAACATACATCTGCTGTTCCAAAGCTTTTATTGAAATATCTGCGGTACGAACCATATATTCAAACGCATGAAACGTACCTGAATAGCAATGAAATTCAGTAGGAACTCCAGCTTTTAGTAAGCGACTTGCATAGGAAAAGACTTCGTCACGATAGACTTCTATATTATTCGTCATTAAATAAGTATGAGGCAGACGAGTTAAATCATCGGCTCGATTAGGTACGGCCAAGTAAGAGGGTTCACCTTCTACATCAGTGAGATAATATTTCCACATTTTCTCTGCTGCAATTCGATCACCTCCAGGTATATTCTCAAATTCAGACATAGATTCCGTGTTTAGACGGTCATCTAAGGCCGGATAAAGCAAGAACTGAAATATTAGGTTGGGGCCATCATGATCCCGGGCCATTAAAGCGAGTGACGCTGCTAAGGTTGCACCAGTGCTACATCCACCTACAGCGATACGAGTTGAGTCGACGTTAATTTTGTGTGCAGAATTAGCTACCCATGTCAGCGCAAGGTAACAATCGTTTAGCCCATGAGGAAAAGGATATTCAGGGGGTAATCTAAAGTCTACTGAAACGATGACGCATTCACATTCTATCGACATACGCTGGCATCGCGCATGTTCCACTTCCAGATCGCCAAGTACAAATCCTCCACCATGCATATAGACCAAACATGGCTTCTTCTCATTTGGTTTTCCGGTTGGTGAATAGACTCTGACACGTAGCACGGAATCTTCTTTTGACCTCTCAATAAAATATTCCGAAATAACAACGCGATCATCTTTTTCAACTTTACCAATAAATTGTTTGAATTTTTCAATCATAACTCTTGCTTTTTGATAATCTGCAAGATCTATGATAGGAATCATATCTGCAACTCTTGCTAATTGAGCATCTAAAAGCCAAGGTGTTGATTTATTCATCACTTACTACCACTTAATGATTCGTTAAAATTCCAAATGAGCTAGGCAGCCCTGAACTTGCGACTAAACACATAACAAGTGACCGGTACTGCAATGCTCAGAAATATGACTGAATAAATAATTACAGTGAATAATGACTCTGAATATTCTTTTCCTAATGCAGTAAGCCGCATTGCTTCAGAAAACACAGACACTGGATTATGGGATATCAGTGGTTGTATCCATTCTGGGAATGCGTTTAATGGCGCCATACTTAGAGATCCAAATATCACGAATAAAAAAAGTATATTCAATAAGACGGTAAGAAGCTCTGGGCTATTATTTATCATTGCAATGATTAAACTGAACCAACTTAACGTTAATGGAATAAATATCAACGTAATCATAAAACAAGTGAGCGATAAGAGCGCTATCTTAAATGAGAAACCTAGTATTAAACCTATAAGAATCAAAAAGATTGATGAAATAAGCACCCTGGTAACTTCGTAAAAAATAATCCCAAAGGGAATACTCATCCATAAAATAGGCATGGACCTAATCCGCTGAAATATCACTGTATTTATTTCGGTTTGTAAATTTACCGCAGTAGGTATTGAACCAAACAGAGCACTGGAAACCAAAATGCCAGGTAACAACCGTTGGATATATTCTTGTTGTTCATATCGCAAAACCGCTCCGCTAAACATCATATAGAAAAATATAAGTAGCAGACCTGGAAAAATAATAGAGGAAACCAACAGAGGTGGTTTGCGTAGAAAGCGCAATATATAGCGGATGGCCTGAGTTAATGTGTTATTTAACAACAACGTCAATATATTCATTTTCAATTCCTTCTCAATATATAATATTGAAAAGCTGAAAAAATAATAGTTAACACTAATAAACTTATCAATGGTATTAGATATAACTCTGTGTTCGATTTCCCATTTAATACTGACCGCATCACAGATAAAACAGATGTTACTGGAGAATAATGAACAATCGGTTGTATCCATTCAGGAAAAGACTTAAGAGGAGAAAATGCTGTTGAAATCATCATTAATGGAGCATATATTATAGAGACGATGGCTGATGTAGATTCTTGTATCTTTAACCAGTGACCTATAATTCCCATTCCAAGATTCACAGTGATCAGGAATAGAAGTGGTATAAGAGTAAAGAGCAATATTGAATACCATCCGGAGTAAAAATGCATACCACTTACCCACCCGATAAAAGTGAGTACGATAATAGCAATAATACCTTTAATCATATCACCAAATACCCGAGAAAATATGATAGAAATTGGACTGACTGGCATCGACTTAAGTCTTTGATATAATCCAGATTGGTGATCTTTTGCTATCGCAGAAGCATTTACCATGGCAATGAATATGATAGCCTGAATAATAATAGAAGCAGGTAACATTTGAGTATAATCAAATCCATCATGAAACATGATCTTACTCATAATTAAAGAAAATAATCCCCAAAATACTAATGGGAAAATAATTGAACTAACCCATTGTCCGATATTTATTTGTAAGTGTTTACATACACGACCAGTTAATGTACCTAAACAAATAAACCCTGGTTGATGTAAAAGCTTAGGAATCTTTCTTAATAACATCATAAACTCCTCGTGCTTCTTTAAAATTGTAGGTAATAGAATAACCCACTAAGCTATGCTCTTTTTAAGAGTCGCTCGTTATTTTACAGAAAAGATCATCAAGAGAAGGGCGAAAAAATTTCACATCAGCAAGTTCAATAGCTGCCTTATCAAGATTTTTCATCAACTCAATAAATGAAGCCACTCCATGATTTAAAACGATATTAATACAGAACTGTTTGGCATCTATAGAGACAATACCAAATTTAGTCATAATCTGTTGAGCAACAGCTAAACGTTCATGATGAGAAAAATAAATAGATGCGGAAAACTTACCATACTGGTGTTTTAATTTTTCGGGATTACCACTTGCACAAATTTTACCATCATTGATCAAAATTAGATTGTCAGCTAATTGATCCGCTTCTTCCAAGTATTGGGTGGTTAATATGATGGTAGTGTTATTCGATTTTAATTCCTTGACCGTTTCCCATAAATCATGACGACTTATTGGATCTAACCCTGTCGTCGGTTCATCTAAGAATAATATTTTAGGGCGATTGATTAGTCCGACTGCGAGATCTAAACGACGTTTCATCCCACCTGAAAAATTACTTACTCGTTTATGACCTTCATCAACAAGGTTAAAATTTACTAACTGTTGATGAACAATCTGTTTGAGATACTTACTCTTTATACCAAATAATTTACCAAAGAAAGATAAGTTTTCCGCAGCAGTAAGCTGTTCATCGAGAGCAGTATTTTGACTCACTACTGAAATACATTTACGAATTTTTGATGCTTGAGTTCGTAAATCGTAACGATTAATTCTAACAGTTCCCGAATCAGGTATAAGACAAGTCGTAAGTATTTTCACCGCGGTGCTTTTACCAGCTCCATTAGGACCGAGGATAGCGAAAGACTCCCCTTCTGCAACATTAAAAGAGACTTCATCTAGCACTTTCTTTTTTGCAAAAGACTTTGTTAGTTTTTCAACATTAATCACAGTTTACAAGCCCTTTTATTTTGTATGTAACATGCCTAAATCATGGTATACATCAAGCACCCTTCTCCGTAATATTGTTACCACTTATCCCTTTTCATTCAAAGTTGCTATTATTGTTACTTACTGAATTAAGCTCACGTATGAAATATCGATTACCGTAAAAGTTGCATTTTTTGTAACTTCATTCTCATATTGTCACTCATTAAATCTAAATTTCTCAATACTAATCCAATTTTGCTAAATACTGTACGCCTAAAATCAATCATAACTGAAGATTGCTTTGCAAAGTCAATTCCTCTCTTTTGGGGAATATCTAAACGTTCCCAAATATCCGTCAACAAAAACCTTTTCTGAATTGCTTCCGCACAATCAAGTACAAACTCTTCTCGAATACGTTTTTCACTAGAAGAAATATTTTGATAATATTTCCGCAATAATAGAACACCAAACGTAACGTGACGACTTTCATCTATAGAAACTAATTCGACAATGCGTCTGATGACCGGATCATGGAACATTGCAGCACCGAGTCGAAAAGTTGCTTCTGCCAGTCCTTCAACGATAATTTGCATTCCAAGTACTTTCATATCCCAGCTAAACGCATTTAATGCATCACTAAGCAAATTCTTGAGTGGAGCTGACATCCCGTATGGTTTCTTAATATAACGGTCTACATATCTGCTAAAAGTTAAGACATGTCTTGCTTCATCGGCAATTTGTGTTGAGCAAACTAATTTTTGATCATTATCTGCCAAAATCATTGCCAGAGCTGAAGTTCCGACTAGTGCCGCTTGTTCGCCATACAAAAATTGACACACTAACCAAAACTGTAGCTCCCATTGGAATTGAGAAAATAATGTCTTGGTATCTTTTTTCTGGAATTTTGCGAATTCCGATAAAGCTGCATGATTGGTGTTGGATATAACTGAACCATACCCAATATCTTCAATCCAATCTATGTCTAGATTTGGGTTCCAATTACTATTCTGCGCATTATGATATAAAAGACGGAACTTGCTATCAGCCGGAACCGTTGGTAAGCCGTTGACCACTGCTTCAATCTTTAATTTAGATGTAAACGCAATACTCATAAACAGCCCATTCATCAATAAGTAACTATAACTATTAACTCACACTCAAGCCAGTTTAACTAAACAGATTAACACCGTATAGTTAAAATTTTATTAAATCAATGATTCAATCATACATATTATTCCTACACTTTCCTTGAGATAGGTCACATTATAATATTAATTATTTAAATTTTGTTAATTAACTGATATTAAAATATTAAGTACATCATAACTATAAATACCCATAATGATAAATGTATTTAATGTTTAATAAGGCTGTACTAGAGGTGAAAATTTTTCCAAAACATGATTACATAAGAATTGTATTAAAGATTGTAAACCACTTTACTTTACATTTTATGTAACAAGAGTTAAGAAATTTTCATGGTAGAATTTTAAGCTGGTACGATTTACCAAGTATCAGTTCAAAACATCCAGATATTAGTCAAATAGATAAACTGTATTGCTATTATGAAATAATGCAATGGATGCCTTCTCCAAATAGACTTTAGTGAGCCATGATGAATACATCAAGGTGTACAATGAAACAAGATATCGGAATTGTGTGAGATTTCAGATTTATGCCGTAGATCATGTCATGTCTTTAGGTACCAAAACCAATTCCATTTCATCTGCAAATTCTTTACGTTTTTCGTTAACCTACTTAGAAATATCGGCTGGTTCAGATTCAAGAGATACATACAAATCTTGTTCTTCCACCCGATATCCAAAAATTATTATTGCTTTACCGCCGTGCTGCTTAGAGGGCTATTGAATTGTTTGAGTCAGTGTTGTCATGATAAATTTTTTCTGTCCAAGGCTGAGTAAAATGATAATCTGATGCTCCTGATTCTCCTGATTCTCCTGATTCTCCTGATGCTCCTGATTCTCCTGATTCTCCTGATTCTCCTGATTCTCCTGATTCTCCTGATTCTCCTGATTCTACTAGTTGGCTTTGAATAATCCCCATTTTTTAGTATTTGTGGATTGATATCTTTTTGCGGAGTAATTTGGCTATGCGCTAAATCATCTAGTTTATCCAAATCAACAGGTATATCGGCGCAGTTTAACGGAAATTGCTTTTACCGCCATAGAGTGTTGGAACGGAGATTCCATCATTTCTGATAGCTTTTGCAAAGGCTACAAATATCCTGGGTAGTTCAGGTATGGAAGTGTGAAATGTTACACCAGTGATCGAATTCCATGCCCTATCATTCCACTTTAAGCCAATCTTACATGATACGCCGGTAAATGGGGAAATTAGGTATTTCCATGACCGTAACGAAGGAACGTCAGCGAAATCTGGTACCATTTACCTGGTTGTATTTGATGTTGAATAAAGGTCAATTTGTAGATTTTCATTGTTATAACTGAAAAACTCATATGAAGGGCGATTTATTCATAAAAATTATTTACCAAACCCAGAATGCCTACCGTCTAATAGAATTGGAAGTCACTATGTCTGTGCAACATGAAATAAATACAGAAAATCGGCGCATTGATATATTTTTAGAAAGTTCAAATAGATTAATAGGCTATTGAAAATAGACCGTGAGTATCTTCATTGTGCTTATATTTTACAAATGATGTTTCTTTTAATTGTCATCTTTAAACCACCGCCTAGGGAGTAATGCTAGTCAGTTAAGCAACTGACTGGCTGTTTTCTGTATTTATATGGCCTTTCCCTCCTTGTCGGTAATTTCACTAACTGCGCTATACTTTCCAGATCTCGCATCAGCATCCTCATTACCATGCCGCACGATTCTGAGAAGCTCAGTTGATTCGGCCATCAACCACCATCTTTATCATCTGATTTCACTTTCTTTCATCGTGCCGAAGGCGGTTGAGGTTAACAGGTGGCTGGTCAGCGTCATCTGGCAGACTATTTTCACCTAGAGATAAATCTTCGGTTGGCCGCAGTATGTCTGACAAGGGAAAGCCGTATCATTTTCAGGTGTATCCGGAGTTCGCCAGACCACACCAGCGAGGATGTGTGACTGAGCCATGCCACAGTTGTGCAGTTTGCGTAAAGACACAACGAACGGCATCGCTCCCAGTCTCTGATGGGTCTGTATAACACAGCGCTAGGTGCAACAAAGGGACGGTTGAGTAATGTCACCGGGCCGGATTCAGCGAGGCAGCGGGCAATAAACTCCGGATTAAGGAAATAACATAAAAAGCCAATGCATTACGTGTGGTACCGTAATAGGAAATAAGGTCAAGAGCCTGAGCAATGTGCGTAAAAAAATCCGGAAACGGGGAGCATTTCCGGATTCTTACACAGCCACTGGATCAGTCAACTGATCCTTAACTGATCGGCATTAGCCATTCGAGCGTTTTTTTACCTACGGTCTGTTGAAGTAATAGGTTTCACCATTATGGAAAACCATCGGTGGATGCTCATGTGAACCCGGAAGGAAAACGGCACGACTTGGGCCAAGCTCTACGCTCATTTGTTTTACAAACGGTACGTTATCAGCCTGACTTGAGTATTTGAAGAAGCAGTTACTCAGCAGGAAAAAACTGGCTTTACCATCTACTACTATCGGAGGCGAAGGCAATGTTGGAATCACGTCTTCATATGAAACCCATTCACCGTTCTGAGCAGGGCGTTTAATTAGTGTTGAACCAACACTCTTATTATCGCCACAGACCGGTCCAGGTATGTACCCATGCATAGACTTTAGCGTTTTCCTCACAATCGGTTCAATTTGCTGATAGTTTCCCGTAGCCATCATATTATTCCATGACCCAACGCGTGCCATGCCATCCACCACAGGAGCAGGAGTATGAGCCGTCAGCACGGAGAGAACTGGAATAAATGCTGTGTGAGTAGCAAAACCCGCTGCGATATCTGCGGTTACACCACCGTAGTTACCCGTCCCTTTCTGGCTCGGACGTACCGGTACCTTGAGAGGAACAATCTTGCCCTTATCGGTCATCCCGTTATAAACAACGTAATTATCCCCTGCGTCAGTGATTTGGCGCAGATCCATTGCCCGTGCAAACTGAAGTGCCTTTGAAGGATTACTATCCACCGGCATTGTTGGAGGAACGTTAGCACAGCCAGCCAGAGCCATAGATACCAAGGTGATGCTCAGAAGTTTTTTCATCAGTTATACCTTATCGTAGTTCATGCTCATAAACATTCTTAGTCATCATACTAACCCTCCCCATTTAGGGGACGAAGTGTCTCGGCTAAAAAAGTCACTGAAAAAAACTATAAAAAGCGTGGATTTTGTTTCCCAGCTAATTGCTTTCTGTCACTCTTTATTCATCTCAGCTTCATTACAAAACGGACACTGATGCTTTTTATATGTCCTTTCGCAACTGTAGAGCGAAATGAAATACATCCCACATTTGTTGCATTTAACCATTCTGATTTCTTCTGAACGAAAGTCTCTCGCCAATATCCACGCTTCGTTCGGATCCAGCATCATTGCCCGCGCTTGAGCGGGACGGAACTTAATATTCAGTTCGCGGTAAATTTCAAAACTATCAACAACATCCAGGATGTTATCAGTGTTCGCTGGGTCTTTTGCTCTGCGCAGATAAATACTCATAAAATTTGTGGCTTCGACTTTTTTAGCCATAGAACTCAAAAAGGTTTCTGACTGCTTCAAACGGCCAATGGAAACTTCCTTCGAACCGAATTCCTTTTTCAGGTAGTCAATAAGACGGTCACTGGTATTCAATGAATGGATAATCACCTTCTTCCTAAAACCCAACTTAACCATACGTTGAGTCATTGCATAGACATCTTCATCTTTCACTAACGCTGCTTTCATCTTCAGTTGCTCCAATCTTCATAACGTAATTGCAGGTATGCCGCTAATTCCATGTGAGGCTTATCGTTTCCAAAGATTGAGCTCCAATCGCCTTCAGCAAGTTCAGGCAGCGGGCGAACCGGTTTGAAGTACAACTCGCCTCTAATGATCGCGTCGATGGTCTGCATATCATCTAAGCGTTCAATAAAGGACACGGCTTCTTCAGAACACATCCAATAGAAGGACTGGGCTCGGGTACCGTTGTGAATGTTCAAACGTACACTGAGTACTAACAGTGCCAGACGCAAAATGAATGAATCATGTCGGACGAAATTATCTATTTCACGATTCTTACACTCCGGATCATGACCAATGACAAAGACAGGTAAGTCATATTCTGAGACAGCCTTAATCAGACGAATTTGATTTTGCTTATCCTTCAAAAATTCCCGGTCCTCAGCCGACATTGAGAACGGGCTGTTGTAGTAAGACTGCATGCGTGTTTCGATCGATATTGCACAATTCATAAACGAAATATTTTCATTAACCATTTTCAATCAGCCTTTTCCAAATCCGTAGCACATTTTCCCCGTAGTTGCGTGCTTTATCACGCAAGGCTGGATTTGGTGTGTGATAACTACCAATGGCAAGTACGATGTCATTTGGCATAGAATCGATCGCATTGCACAATACTTTAGCTCCTACGCGGATGTTGATATCTACATCCAAAAGATCTTCTGGCTTATTGACGTAGTGACCGTTCCAACGGTAGTTGATCTGAGAGATACCGATATCGGTTACTGGAGACGCGGCAAGATAGCGAGCAAGAGCTCGTTTAGCGTCCGCATAATTTATTGGATAGTAAGAACCGTAAACAGGATTGTTTAAGGCCCACGGACTGGGTGCTATATACCCTTTTTCACCTGTGCTCTGACGACTATCATAAAGTGCAACTGCGTACAGAAGATATGGATCAAGCCCACATTCAGCTTTAGCGTATTTTTCCCACGAAGTTTTGCGCAGATCAATAATACCAGCGCTGGCCTGCTGACTCAGACTGATACACAGAACTGCCACCATACCGGTTTTAACGAGATTCTGCATTTTAACCCCCAATGCAGGGCCATTAACCTATCCGAAGGCGTTTCCTCGGTGGTTTATTTTAGGCATCTGCATTCTTTTCCGTCATTTTAACAGCTTCGGTATTCCCCTCTAATGGTGAGCTACCATCAGATACCAAAGTATCATTTTTGCTTCCTGCCTCGCTCTTCTCAGTCAGTCCCACACTGATTTGAAGACTCAATACTTCCTTTCGATACTACTTTATTAACAGGTTGGGCTTGAATATTACTTTCTACTACATCTGCCTCATCCTTTTGACGAAGCATTTCATTTAACTCCTCCGAATCTTCATTTGTTGATAGTTTTTGTAGTTGGGTGTTGGTTGCTGCTGAATTCCCCGGATCGGCGGTTTTATGGGTTTTCCCCTTAGAACGCTTCAGTTTGCATGTCGCTCTTTTAGGTTGTGGGGTAGCAATACGACTACTTCCCCCAAAGTAGGCTCTGTTTGCTAATGCAACCAGGGCACTACTTCTTTGCCCACTTGGGAATGATTCAAGGTACTCAACCAGCTCTGGAAACAGCAATCTATTGATTGTTGCTCTGACCTGCATGGAGCCCCCTTGATTTATTTGTCGCCGTAAAACATGCCGTTCACACCATAGCTCCAAAAGCCAATCTGATTACTGGCTACCGCTACCGGGTCCGGATTGGATACAATTTTCGCGTGTGGAAAGAATTCGTGTATCACGTTTTCGTAAAAAGCTGTACCTCCACTAGTAGCCGCAATTACATGGATTGCTCCCAGTGAACGGATATTTTTACGGTTTTTTTTCACAACATCGCCCACAATCTGTGGAACTGCTCGTTTCAAAAGAGGAACCAATTCATCTTCTGTGATTAGATTATCACGGTTGGTGGTACCGTTGATGACACCGACACCCCGAGGAAGGACCATGACTTTTTTTACTATAACTGCCAGTTTGGGATTGATGGCGAACGTGCCTGTCAGACGTGCCGTTAACTTACTACTCTCACTTTCATTCTGTGCCAGACGTACCGGAAGCCCCGTTACCAGCAAATCAATCTCAGTCCCCACTTTTTTTGATATCTTTGCCAGTGCCCTAAAGTACAATGCCAAATACATTTCTGTCTTTACGTTGCTATAGCCGATGTTTACTGCACATACAATCAGCTTACTATCGCTCATTAGTTAACCTTTCATTAACAAATAATCATTATGATGCTCACCATTTTGATTTCCACCACTCGCCCCCACAGCGAGAAATTAGGCAGAAATGCTAGATGAACATCTCCCCCCAAAATAGTTTAATTTTGTTTATATTCAGCAACATAATATTCATTTCATCTTGCATTTCCATTTTTTTTGACCGCAAAATGACGCGAAATGAGGCTTGTTTTAAGACCAGATCTGTGCATTTAAAACGTACAAATCTAGCAATAAACAATGTGCAAAAAAGGACTTTATGCATGTACTTATTTAGCAACATTTCATGTATAAATATATCCATAATCCATGTACAAGAACTCCATCGTAAGATCTCGTTTCTATTAGTTTTATAATCTTTGTTGTACCATCAATTCTGCACCTAACGAAATTTATTTTAGTTATTATTTACTCAAAAAATATCGTTTAGAGATCAATCAGGAATGGGTTTTTAGAGACATCTAGATAGCCAAATGAAAGTTTATTTAAATTAATATTTGATTAAAAACAATTAAAAATTTTATTGAAACTACACTCTTATTTCGTGATCTTAGTCACCTTTCTACACGGCAAACTCCTACCAGCTCAACTATGAGTCTGAAATTTAAAATTGGTTTACCTAATTCAGTCGGTATTCTGCCTCTCTCCAGAAAACATGTTTTTTATAGAAATGCCAATTTAGATCACTTTTGGTAATAATAGTATTCTGCCTAATGCTACAAAGCGGGTTGTACGACTGCATGATACCGAAAAAATACAATCCTTCTTTTATGCAGAAGATAACTAAACTGGCGTAATAATAGTAATACTGTTTTTTTGAAGAATTCCATCATCTGAAATATGGGGGGGTTATGATGGACATTGAGGGTTATATCAAAGCGTTGGAAAAAGCGCGAAATGCACTGGATCAGGCCGCTGATAAAATTCTAGATGAGGCAACTAAATTGCGTTCCGAATACTGGTCGAGTGCTACCAGTGAAGATGAAAAAGCCCGGTACTCATTCAATGTGGTCAAACAAGAATCAACGATCAGGATCCGCTGGGCACGAATGACGCCTTTTCGAAAAGCTGGCGGTGATATCTACCGTGTTGTTCCGAAGTACCTGACAATCAACAAGGGGGAAACATACCCGGTATCCAAATTCAAAGATGCGGGTCCGAGAGAACTCAGTTTGATAGTGATGTACGAAGCACAATTAACTACCCTTCGTGCAGAGCTCAAAAAGAACCGTTCAATTCGCCAGTTAATTTCACGTCGAATTACAGAGAACAAAAAGCTGTTGTAATAGGGAAAACTGATGAATCAAGTATGTAATCTATTTGCCAGATAGGAAGTAGGTACAAAAACTAAGGCACTGTTATGGAGGGTAAAAGCTTTGCGTGAAATTCTGGCCGGATCTGCATTATCGATGGAGTAGATAATGTCGAACAAAAAAATCACTAATATCTTGGTGCTAAATGAACTGGTTTCATCACTGGAGCAAGTGAAGACATAAGTTAAGGGAGTGCCGAAAAATTCGGTTATCTACGTCCCTCAAGCCGATCGATGGGATCAAGATTTGCTTACGAAACTCGTGACCACATCCGGTTAGGTGTCTGTTTGGTCAATTAACATCAGCGCCTCAATCAAAGAGTTGGTAAATAAAATGCACTGATAGCAACACAAATAACTAACCGGGCACCGTCCCGGTTCAAGTCATTACCTTTCAAAAAACTCTCCACAGTTAGTGAGACTTCGGGCAACCAGCAGCGTTTAAAGCGGTGATCGGTCTTCGGAATGAATCGGGAATTTCAGCGGTGGTTTTTTCCAGGGATGTGTATACGCAGAGAAACAAAGAATACTCAGGTTTGAATTTTGCAATAGTTCAGCGTGAAACAGTAAATAAAGCGAACAATAGGGTTTAAGTGTGATTTTTGTTTTTAATCGGAGCGATATCGGTATGGATGGTTAAGTATGAGTGATTGACGCATTCGGTATTGGCAAATGAAGTAGAATCTTGCACGTGGTCAGTGACCCGGAAAAGAGTATTTTCCTCCGAGGATATTTAGGGCTTTGTTACTATAGCGCTGTTGTCGATGTAAAAAACTCAAGCAACAAACGATACGACAGTGTATCAGCAACAATGACACGGGCTTGTAAACAAGCGTAGGATTTAATGTCAGTTGAAGCAGGTAGGTTATGATAGACATGGCGAAGATGAGCGGGGTGAGATCCTGGTGCCACATGTCTAGGTTTGGCTGTGAATTCAGCTCAGGTTCGGTTGAGGTTTTGGTTTTTCCCATTCAGCAGGGGCTTAGCCCCTAACCAAAGAGAATTGAAAAAGAGTGTGGAGAGTCTGATACAAATATTGGCTAGACATAGCACTATCTCTGGGACTGCCCCACACTACTCCAAGTTTTAATTGAAAACCATGAGTATTCCCCATCAATTTGTTGATATGACTTGTGAAAGGTTGTTTGAATGAATAGCTGGCAAGCAACAGTGGCCGAATGTGTTCAGGATTCAGGTATCAGGGAGCGCGGTAAGCGGACTACATACCCATTTTGGGAATACCAAACGGATACACACAGTCGGAATAATCGGTATACCAACAATTCAAAAATTTCGTCACCCGTCTTGATTGGGTGAATATGTCTGTGTGTCATTATGCCGTATTACTTTATTCACTAATACTATCGGAAGAGGAAAAGAGCATGACTCAAGATAATATGCAACTGATGGGTTACAAGATTACTGTGCCGAGTTTGCGCTTCTGGTTTATTGTCTCTCTGGTTTTCCTGGCGGTTTGTACCATGAATGCGATCAGCATTGAGACATTGACTAGCTTATTTCATCATTTTTTTGGTGTTCGGTAGCTGAATGGTGGGAAATATTGATTCTCAGTTCGTTTTTATCCAGCTGTATTGTGGTTATCTAGCAATTATGAGATTTTTTTACCGGGATTGTCCGGTTTATTTTCACTCTGTGGGGTAATATGTTCTCTTTGGTTAAAGTGGCTACCGTAGATGGTATGCAGGAAACGTTGTGTCTGGCCTCTTTCTCTCGTTTGGTGTCGGGTGCACCAGAGCGATTTTTGGTAACTCGATCCATAGATGATCTTCACCATGTCGTCACCCATGAGGAAACAGGGTGGATGGTTTGCCCGATAGATTTGCTCTCCACCACGCTGGAGGGAGTTGAAAAATCAGGCAGCGACGCTTTGAATGATTTTATTGGTCGTTATGGTGAGATTCGTCTTGCTGAGCTGATATCTAGCACCAAAAAGGATCTGACCGAGAATAAGTATCCAAAAATCTAATTTTTCAGAGACTAGTAACACGCTATCACGTTAAAAGGATGATTTCTTTTTCTATAAAAAACGTCTCAGAGATGCTCTGAGGCGTTTCCATTACCAGAGGAGAAATGAATTTTAAGCGCTTTTTGTTCCACTGCGCCTAAAATCCCTTAAAAGGCACTGTAGTAATTCACCCATCCACGTATCACCACATTGAACATGTGCGTCAGATCATCCAACGTCCTGTCACTGAGCAAATGCTGATTCCGGCGCTGCACTTTCTAGCGGATCATGATTATTTGGGACAACGGCCTATATCCACTAAAGTCTGATAGTACCGGTATCCCTCTCGACATTCACCGGTTAAAGAGTTTTTTGACTAAGTTTGTCAAAAAATCTATCTGCGGTGAAAATACGAGCTGTGTAACATATTTTTTAATTTGTACATATTTTTATGTAAAAATCACAAAAACACTGTACAGTACACAAAAACACTGTACAGTACATAAAAGTAATGAAAAATCACAAAAAAATGTACAATTAACTTGTACATTTCGTGGGAAAATGCACATATGAAAAAGAGCTATGGTGGAATTTTAGATACCGCGAAGCGAGCGGAGATAATGCTGCATGGTCTTAGCAAGCAGATCGAGCAACAGCGAATAGAGCTTAATCAAACAGAGTATTATCAAACATTCACTAAAGGTACAGTTGCGAAAATGCCTATGCTGAATCGCCGTTACGTGGATCAGGCTGTTGCTGAAATGGAAGAGAAAGGTTATAAGTTTGGCAGACGTCAGGCTGGTTCCATATATCAGTATGCATTAACACTTCAAAATGTGATCGATATTTATAAACACCGCAATGTTCCGGCCTACAGGAATAAATGGGGTGAAGCCTTTACTATCTTTGTGGTTAGTCTTAAAGGTGGGGTTTCGAAGACTGTATCTACAGTTACGCTTGCGCACGGTTTACGAACTCTTCCTTCTTTAATTTATAATGATTTGCGTATTCTTGTCATTGATATGGACCCGCAGGCCTCCGGCACCATGTTCCTGAGCCATCACAATAGTATTGGCTCGGTACTGGAAACTTCCGCACAGGCAATGCTTAACAATGTAAGCCGTGAACAGTTGCTTGAACAGTTTGTTCGCCCGACCGTGATACCTGGAGTGGATGTTATACCGGCATCTATTGATGATGCATTTGTCGCGAGTGAATGGAACCAACTGGTTCAACAATACTTGCCCGGCATGACTCCGTCAGAAGTGTTGCGTAAAACTATTATTGATCGCCTGTCTAAAGACTACGATTTTATTCTCATTGATACTGGACCGCATCTTGACGCGTTTATGCTCAATGCTATTGCGGCCAGTGACATTTTACTGACTCCGACACCGCCAGCACAAGTAGACTTCCACTCTACAATGAAATACCTAACCCGCCTACCGGAAATGGTAGAGTGTATTGAGAATGAAGGGGTTGAATTACGCTTACGTGGCAATATCGGCTTTATGTCAAAAATGGGTACCAAATACGATCACCAGACGTCTCAGAGCTATGCTCGTGAGGTCTTCACTGCTTCAATGCTTGATGCGTCACTTCCCCGACTGGATGGATTTGAGCGCTGCGGTGAATCATTTGATACGGTGATCAGTGCTAACCCTGCATTGTATCCGGGAAGCGCGGATGCACTAAGAAATGCTAAAAATCAAGCCGATATGTTTGTTAGAGCCGTATTTGACAGAATTGAGTACATAAGGAGCAACCGTGAGTAAATCTATTGAGGAAAAAGGAGTAACCGCGAGTAAACCTATTGAGGAAATAGGCCGCAAAATGGGGAATTCTCCCCTGAACAGCATGCTGAATGCTCAAGAAGTTGAAAGTCGTACATTTACGTTGGCCTCCGGGAAAAAGGTAGTTTTTACTCGTCAGCATATTTATGCCAATGAACTAAAAGAGAAGACTTTTGCTGATCCGACCATTAACGGCCGTGACCAGAGCACGCTGACTGAGGAGTCCTTGCAAGACATTCTCAGAACGATACATCTGCAACAGTTTTTCCCGGCGATTGGCCGGAAAGTTGAAGAAAAAATTGAGATTCTGGATGGTTCTCGCCGTCGTGCTGCTTGTCTCGTTAAGGGGATCGGTTTAGATGTGCTGGTAGCCTCTGAAAATATTAATGTGCAGGATGCTCGCCAGCTGGCCGCTGATCTCCAGACTGCCAAAGAGCATAACCTACGTGAGCTGGGAATGCGCTTCAAGTTTATGGAGGATAATGGTATGACGCGGCGCGAAATCGCCAAAGCTGAAGGTGTTTCTGCTGCGAAAGTTACACGAGCGTTCCAAGCTGCTTCTGTCCCGACTGAAATGATAGCCTTCTTCCCAATTGTCTCAGAACTGACACTGACAGATTATAAATTTTTGCTAGATATGGCTGAAGAGATTACAAAACGTCAGCTGTCACTGGATGATATTCTGGCCGAGGTGCAAACTGAAATGGAGAAGGCTGAGGTTAAGGAAGAAGCTCCGGATGCTGTAAAAAATGCGATCATGAATCACTTCCGCGATGTGAAGTTGGCCCGTAGAGCCCCACGTCCTGTAAGTCCCGAAGTGGTTACCCTTCTGAGCGAGTTTGAAGATAAGCGTATTTATGCACGACGCAAAGAAAACCCGAAAAACAGAACTCTTGTTTATGAGTTTTCTCGTCTTGATAAAGACCTACAATTTCGTATAGACAAAGTGGTACAGGAAATTTTTGAGTCTTATAACAAAGACAAATCACTTTCCTCCGAATAGAACTGATCCAATCCCTATTATCATATATAGGCTGGCATGACCGGCCTGGATTTTTTGAATTTTCCTCATACTTCCCGTTTTTTAAGTTACGTAATACTCATCCATGCCATTGCCATTATTCATCAGTTGCGAGTCATTGGTAGAACGTAGCAGAAAAACGGTAGGAAAACTGAGTGAGGGTCAGGTATCGTCCGACAAGGGGGAATGGTTGAGTAGCATATTCATACTCTAAGACCGTTGTAGTAATGAAGAAAAATCACTTTCGTCCTCAACAAACGAGGGAGGTTTTTTGGTTATTTTCAGAAGACGACTGTACATTCTGTCAGAATTCGGCTGCACTTAATTACTAGGGTTATATGACAAATCGTCGAGCCGTAGTTCTGATAGACAATGGTCTGCCCGCTCTTTGGTGGATGGTCAACACCTATGATTTTGATTCGGCAATCTGTGGTCCATGCCTAAACCTCACCTTGTGCATACGAGTATCAAGTATATCGAGATTGGTACAGATGGCTCCTGAAATTCCTTTATCAGAGGCTGCCTGCATATCGGGTGTTATGCCCTGTCAAATGGTGCAAAATGACATAAGTAGTTAAAGGGTCTCCAGGGTTTCCGTTGATACCGAATAAATGATAGGCCCGTCTGGAGATCGGATATTTTCAGTGTAGTTACGGTAAAATAAACCAGCATTGCCCGACAGGTCGAGTTTATCCGGCACGCCTGCTCCTTTTGCTCATCTGTCAGATATCTGAGCGGTACGTTTACGTACATATAAATTATTAAATGTCTCCAAGGTCTCATTAGCAGTGGTGAGGAAAAGTACTATTCATTAGCTGATTCGAGAGTGTGATTTATTTTAGTTGTATTAGTTTTTTACCGGCTGGGGGCATCGTATTATTATGGTTGTCAAGACACACCATCGTCCTCATCTGAAAAACATCCATGAACGTTACGATTATTGGGGTATCAAGAAATATAGTGGGCATAAGAATCTGAAAGAATGTTTTCATCCAATTAATCAGTGCATCCTTTTGCTTACCCTCGCTAAGCGCAGTGAATAATAAACCAAGCGAACTAAAATTTTCTAATATGGCTGCGACCATGTAAATCATAATAACTATTAAATATATACATCATCATCTAACGTAACGCCTTTCTGCACACAGGATGGAACAGAGATCATGAACGTGTGAGATGTTTATCTACGGATGAAGTTCGTATTTTCTGCTATGTTCATTAAGGATTGCCATTGTACGTCTCAAACCACTGTATCAACACTGTCACCATAGTGTTGTTTCTCAGGTCATCTAGCCAGAGGGTAATAACTTTCAGTTTGTTTTTATCACCATCAATGTTGGACAGAATAAAAGCGCTATGGGTTTCATCATCGTCAGGCATCGGTTGCTGTACTAATAAAGAAATCATGGAACACCACGGGTTGCTTGTACGAAGTTTTCATGCTGGATCAGCAGAATGTTAGTTACAGGTTTCATCCATCAATAAGAGCTTTTCTAAATCTACTTTTTACCCGTCATTCTCCTGTTCAACTCCGGATTTCTGGCTGATGATCTTCTCTTCCTCAAAGACCAAAGCAATATCGCAGATATGGTTTTGTATGTGGAGTAGCGTTGCATCGAGAGAAAGAAAAAATGTACCAGGCGTTGTCTGCAACCTTATAACAAAGGTTATATGAATAATCAGGGTCGATCATAAAAGTCTTCTCATCTTTCTTATCCACCAGTAGATGAGGTAATACGAACTTAACTTCTTTTGCCATCACGTGGCGTTAGCGATCGGAAGCAGCTTCAAATCGAACACCCAGCATATATTGCAAAGTAAAGGGGTGATAGAACCCTGTTTTACACACGGGTATTTGGTTTAAAAAGTGGTTTTGGTAATCCACCAAAGCCTCTGTCATCCCGTCAGTGTTTTCAAAAATCACTGACCAGCGGGAGTCTTCTCGCAAGAAGCTATCAAAGCTTTATCACGAGAATATTCAGTGTCATAAAGACTGTTCAAAATTTTTCTGTGCGTCTAACTGACGCTTCTAACCTCTACCACGCTCATCAGAGCGGCAATCAGTAACTATTTTATTACGCATATACATCTTATTCATACTGTATATGAATAAGATGTCTTAGTGAAAAGTTGAGCAGATTCGTGCGGCCCAACTGTGATTTGGTTAAGCTATTTTTCTATAAAGAGATACAAGTATGTCCGTAGGTACCTAGCTTGCTCATATAGAAACCAGCAGGTTGCAAATTTTCAGCTTTTATCTGGAACTTGCTGATCAGGCGGTTACCTATCTAACGCGCAGCATTCGCCATATCGTTTAGACGAAAGCAGTCGTTTGACAGGTTCAAGAGTACGTGATCAGCAAAATCGCAGTCAGGAGCATCACTCTCAAGCTGTCGGTCTACAGACCACGATATACACAGTATTCCGACAATACTATATTTTCTAACTGTGCTGGATTTTATGAACACTCGTAGAGCATCTCAGCAACTGAAAAACCAACATTCTGAGATTCAAACCACTGCCAGATTTGATGAGTGTCAGTACCAATCGGAAAATGTAAAAAAGGCTCAGAAATGGCAATGTAATCATCATCCTGTGTAATTTCATCAACAGGAATAGTTCCCAGTCTCTTCCATAACTCTTTCAGTTGTAAGAGTGAATATTTATTCACCGGTTTCTTCGGCAGGGTAGCAAATAAATCACTATAGTTCGATTTTTTTAAGCTAAGCGGCGCTACATCAAAATGAAAAACTGGTTCACTCCCTAGGATATTTGACATTTCATTCACAAATTCGTAAGGGGAGAACATGGTTATTTCTGTAACTGGTGGATAAGGTTTGTTTGGATTAAATACCAAGAAAGCCTTATCGTTGACGTAGGCAATCTCGCGGCCATCAGACAGAAGAACGTATGTTGCGATTGAGGACATAGTATAACCCTGCATGTGTTTATTTTGATTCGTTTCATACTGGGTTTAGTAGAACATATGTTGCACCGGTGACGAATACACAGACATAAAAATCTATTGTTACCCTTATGCAGGTGACGGTTAGTTTCTTTTCACGGATACCCTACACCTGATCCTTAAAAAAGATTAAGAAACTCATCATGATGCTTCTAAGAAAATTTGCTATCAAGCGAGGTAATAACAATAGTGCCTTGTTTTTCGCGCTTTATCACAAGTTGAAAAGATCATACTCTCGTTTTTAAGAACGTTATTTTCGGTACCAAAATACGGCTTGTCTTCAAAATCTCCGTCATGGGTATCGTGATAGATGGTTATCTGGTCGGGATTACCGTTTTGTTTTATCCATTACTCCAGTGATGTGCCCATCTCATCCACGCTCACCAGTATTTCCAGCCCTAATGCGGGTATATGGAGCCTTTGGATGCCGCTCGCGTCGTGCAGATATGTAAGCAAATGAATTGCCGGAGTATCATGGTAAGACCTATGTTCAGAAAGCTAAAAATTACTTTCTCACTTGCTCGGGAGTAATGCTGAGCTCTTCCCAAGTTCAGCGCTCCTGACTTGGTATCCCTTTTGGTTTATCTTTCTAATCAGTCTGGAAATTCAGTCCCATAACTTCGTCGTCGATAAAATCAATAATGGCGGTTTGGCCACTTCGAGCCTCTGAATGAGATGGAGCAGCAAAAGAACCTCCCATATGATATTTTTGTAATGGCATAATGATTGTCATATTTTTCCTTGTTATTGTGGTAGAAGTGTCATTTTTGGTGGTGTGTATCCGGTGATGAAATGCCCACCGTGCTGTGGGTACAGGTACGGGTAATGATAAATCAGTCTTTAATGACGTGCTGGCAATAAACGTCGAAGGCTTTCTCTTTCGGTAATTCGTTGATAATGACAATATCACTACCCTCACGTTGACGCAGGGAAGAAAAGAGCTTGGTTTTATCGCGCATGGCGTTCAGACTTGTTTTTGCAGGTTGCCATCTTTCACAAAAAGCACCTTTTTAGGATACTCTTGGTTAAATTTGTTGAGGATGGTTTTTCTGGCTTCCATCACAGAAACGAGATTGTCTACCACCATTTCCAAATCTATTCCCGCCTTCTGTATGACCTGTGCCAATAATGGGCTAAAGTGTCACTTGAACGACCATTCAGTGTTGTTCAGGTGACCGTAGCTTTCTGGTGCCACGTTGTGCATCTTTGCAGAAAGCCTGAGCCAGGCACGCATTATATATTAGGTTAAAATCTGCTGTTCAGCTGTATTAGTAGCGTACACTTCGGGTGAATACATTGCCTGCGGAACAGTTGTGCTCTGCACTGATGTTTCATGGTTTGGACTGACCTCTCTGGGTAACGTAATCTGACTGGTGCAATTTGAGATGATGGTTTCTACTAGCCTCTTTATTCACAACGTGAGTAACGCTCCACTTCCATTCTTACAGTAACATCAACGCATCCATGCTCCGGTAGCAGCAGAAAAATACGGTTGATGTCTTCTACTAGTTACACATTTTAAGATGGTCGGGTGGTAAGTACTTTTTGTAGAGTGTTCCTTATTCCTGTACTGTATTATCGCCCCCCGTTGATGCGGAAAAATTTCGACTTTGAGCATATTGTTTACCATCGCCAAGTTAAGAAGAATAAGACGCTACAGTCATCGGCCAGATTCCCGAAATAGTCATCAGGCGTTGCCTCTATTTCGTTACAGGTTAACTCTTATTCTAGTACCCTTTGTCGCACCAGTTGTTCGTTCCACAACGGCACTTTAGTATCCGACATTCCCCGGCCGGGATGGTAGCCGGGGCAAATTTCTCAATGGGAGTGCGGTTATCAAAATAGTAACCTTTGATAAGGAAGTTGTTTCCTCTCCCACCCAGTCTTCATACCGAAAGTAAACATCGCTGGTGGTGATAATTTGTGTCCCGGCGATGTCAGATATTCATGGACTCCAGCTGTGTCGTACACTTTTTCGCGCTGGCAATGTAGTATTCGGCTTCGTCGGCATTATAGTTATCTATCATCATCAGCGCGAAGGTTTCCGGGTCTCCGTAGTATTCACCGTTAGAAACACGGATACCGTCAGCGGTACGCAGGGTAAAAACATGATCCATGTAGTCCGTGCTGAAGACTTCGCTCACCACATTCTCAAACTCTAGCGGGTTGTTCATGTAGATTGCGCAACAGGACAGAGAAACTGGAATAGTGGTTACCTCCGTATTACCGATAATCAGCCACTTTTCGACACGGAGATTCTCGGGCAGCTTTTGCAAGGGAACCTTTTCCACATTTAATATACCTTTAAGATGCAGGTTATCCGGCAGAGCTGTGATCTTGCTTCCGGCCAGAATCATGGAGTGCTCAACTTTCAGGTTGGAGGGCAGTTTAGTGATATCAGTATTGGAGATATTCAGTCCGTCTTTAACGGTCAGGTTTTCTGGCAGCGCTTTCAGCTTGACTGAGATAGCTAGAAGGCTTCCGTTAATGGTCAGATTGTCCGGCAGAGTCTCAATGTCGGAATAGCTGATATACAGGTTTTTACCCACTACGAGCGCAGCTGGTAGTGCTCGGATCCCCCGACCTACGTGCAGGGAGCCTTTAACGGTCAAAATCATCAACTGATAGGTAATTTTCTAACAAACCATCGTGACGGCCTCAGACCTTTAGGTCACTGTGAACAATGACGCGATTACCAGAAAGAGAAAAATTAGCGTTCGTTGCGGTTAGTTGTTCTATTAAGGTTTTCATATCGTAGCCCTGTGAGTGTGAATGTCCGATTTGTATACTTATTCTCTTACAGGTTGTTCAAGTGACAAACAGAATGGAACAACATTATTTTCTGAAGGAGTAGCACCCTTCTCATCTACTACATTGAACCCAACCAGTAGCAGGTAATTCAGCGTCTTGTGATAGGCTATCAGCTTGCGGCTATTCAGGTCCTTCAATATGCTAAAAGGGAACTCTGGGGCTTCATGCCTAGCGCAAAGAAAAGCTTTTTCGAGATTGCGTAGGTAAATCACTTTTTCGTCCGCCAGACTGGCAAATCCCAGAAATGCGGGTATCACGATTTTTATCACTGAGGGTATCGTTTTAAATATTCACTGTGGTGAGTGCTTGAATGTCACCCTCCTGACGAACATAGTTCCATGTTGAAGTTTGTCCCATAAAGATCGTAACAGAACGTCTCGTCATAGTTATTTTTGAGCAATATCTTTCGCATCAATATTATTCAGAGTGTAATGGCTTCTTACTTTGTGCTGAGTTCTGATTATCATCCACCTGAATTTTCTGAACGGTTACTTTGATTTCTGTAACCGGGTATCGGGCATTTTACAATGTGGTTCAGCGCTTCAGAAATATAGAATTTTTTATCATGCGCCAAAAACTCTAGCGCAGGGAATTCATAGACGATAGCAAAACAGTAATGAACAAGGACTTTACCATTTCTAACCTGATAGCTGTATCAGATTAGGGAGCATGTGAGCTGCATACATTTGTAAGTTTGGCAGATAACGCAGATTCAGTCTGGTCTTGCCCGTAGGGTAGTCACTTTTTCCAAAACATACGTTGATAACACGTGTACCACAATAATTGGTAAGATCGCCGCTACCAGCGATGTCATTAAAAAACGCGCTGGCTGAAATAAATGTATTACGAAAGGCAGTCCGAGATTAATCTTTTTGTACCTTCAGCAATGAACGTTTCATCCCGCATTGTATACAAATTGCTTGCATAGAACAGGATCGCACCTGTTTGAGCTTGTCACCGCACATCGTATGTTTCTATGATGCGGATATTAGATCTTTTTACCCGGATATACATACGTTCGTCATCAATGAATTTAATGTTGTCTAGATGGCTTTTTTGTCGCGTTTTGACATTGATCTTTTCCTACTGTGCTGGTGGTTGAATGTCAACGGATCACGCGACGAAAAAATTGAGAATGTTCTGTCCGTATTTCTTGAATTTAATCCGTATGTCGAGAATCGTCACTGCGCCGGTATCCTGTTCAGTACGGATAAGTCGCCCTACGGCCTGAATCAGCATTCGGCACGGTAATTTCATAGAAAGTATCCCCTCCTGCTTTGTTCATCCACTCGGTCAGAGTCTGGCTGACCAGATCTGTCGGTACACTGAAGGGCAGTTTCGCGATAATCACGTTATCTCAGTAATCACCTGGTAAATCCATGCCTTCACTGAAAGAAGCCATACCGAAAATTACGCTCGGTAAACCGCGATCCACATTCAGCTTTATGGCGGGCAATTATTTCGCGTTTTGGCAGTGTTCTTTGCATCAAGATGTGCTGTTTCACTTCTTCCGACATTCCATGCACCTCAGTCATCTGCTTACGAGAAAAAATAGTACCAGACAACCTTTGCGTCGGAGCATCAGTTTTGGCAGGACGTCTCGAACTTCTGCGGTATACGCTTCCTGATCGGTTGGCGTGCTATCTTGGGAACAAACAATACCCCGTTTTTCTCGTAGTCAAACGGACTTGTGCTATCAGCGTTGGTGTGTCTTGAGACAGACCGGCCTTATTCAGAAAGCTGTCAAAGCTTCCCATTGAGCGGATCGTCGCTGAGATCACGATAACGTTAAAGGCTTTACTTCACAGATCTTTATCCAGTTGCTCAATAGCATATACTGGGCTGCTGTGAATAACGACTTCTCTTTTATTGTCACGCTTCACATTAACCCAACGAGTAATAGGCATCGCATCTAAGTTGCTGCGTTCGGTGACAAAATTACGCACATGGATTCAAGGCGGTTGCTGAGCTCACCTACGGTCATCTGATGCTGCGCCACGTCTTCCGAATAACCTTATTGCCGGTCTCGTCCATTTTACTGACGATAGATAGCATTGTGTTTAAGACCTTGTGAATCGGGATAAACAATTCTGGGACACATATTCACATTCTCACGGAGGGGGTTATTTTGTTGTTCATGTGCGCCTCACAGCGCATACGGCAGAAGTATAGACCACTGCCTTTTGCCATGCATAGGTAAAGTTTAGCCGGGCTTTGATCTGAATCTCTGGCAGGTCTTTATTAATAATGGGTATCCGGATTGTAGGATTGAAACAGGACTATAGACGTCCTGCCTTAATCTCTCGTACTAGTGTTGATATATCCGTGTTGTAATTGGTTGCTGGCCCTGCCTCAGCTAGGTGTAATATGCATCTTTCAGTTCGTAGGCTTGACCGATATCTGGGTAGTTCAAAGTCCAGCCGGAAAATCGCATGTATTCGGCGTCTGTCAGCTCGTGACGACGTTTAAGCAACACAAAGCGATTCTCAGGCGTCAGGGATCATCGTAGCCACGGCATCACGGTATGGCCGTCACATATCCATCGCCACATAGCGTACCTGTTTGCGGTCTTTACACCTACTCAGGTAGCTGGTGACGATGGCTTTATTGCGGTTTGTCCAGCATGTCAACGATTGCCTGTTACTTGATGTTGGTAATTACACATCGAGTGTTGATAATCCCACTTACTAATCGTTAATTGAATTCGTGTATTTTTGGAAGCCATCTTTTAAGCCACGTTTCCAGCTCAGTTTTATCCACATTGGATATTCTGGATATCTCGCATTGATAACGAGTAAATTCAGCATGATACATATTTGAATCATCAATCCATGCTGTTACAACGCCCTCGTATCCAGAAAAAGTCACCACCTTATATTTCTCAAGTGCATCCAGACCTTTATCTGGTTCAGAGAATTCTTGCCTGTCAGAGTTATAATCTCTTCCATGTCGGCAACCATCCAACATGACAGTCACAAAGCTTTGCATTGAATTTTCACTCATAATTATCTCCATACATCTAGTATCATGTACATTCAAAATCGGTGGTTGGTGCCTAACATTGGAACACTCAGTGCACCTGATCAACCATAAAGTCTGATTTGTTTATTAAATTATATTAAAACTGATCAACCGTTAAATCCGGCTCCCCTTAATAATCTGCTCTTGCAGTGCAACGATAACGGTGGAAGGAATCAGCGTCTTTTGCAGGTAGGATCAGGGGTAGGCAATAACCTAGCGTTTTACCTGTTCCAGTTCTGGCGTCAACAACACCAACATACGGCGTGTTGTTCTCTTCATCCGGCAAAGTTCATCATTTCTTTCTGACCTTCACGCGTAATCAGGCCAAAAAGCACTGTAGGCCTTAGTGATCTGTTCTGCTGAGGCAAATTTGGGTTTCTTTGTACTCATAGATTTGCCTTGTTATTCTTTAGTTCTTATCTTTATCTATCATAACTCGGCCTAACAAATGACAAAGACTGTCCGGTAGAAAACAGGGAGAATAAACGACATTTCCCCGCAACAAAAAATCACCCGATAGCCCTTGTCAGATCTGGGTTTCATGAAAAAATTTCAGCCTGAAATTCCCAGAAAAACGGGCCAGTTTGTACCGACCCGCCCTGCCTTTTATTCTTCGCTTAGTAAGACCAGATCTGTAACCTCAGCCTCGTAACGTATGTTCGTATACTTTTCGAAGAATCCTGAATAAGCTTTGGAATGGAAAATCCGTAGGTAAGTTTTGTCGTAACAAAAGTCAATTTTCTCAAAGTTGATATCGCATTCCAGATCTATAAAATTAATTAAAGGATTTACTGCCAATATTTCGCGGGCCTTATGCACGCTTTCTGCGTTCCATTCCAATTGCGCCCCTGAGTATTCCCCTGTGGAGTAATCATCATGGCAGTAGTTGAAACTTTCGATATCAGCAACTTTGTCAAAGCGGGTGTCGTAATACGTATCTACCAGTTTAATGGTATTCATTAGTTGAGTGCCTACACTGGTCGGAAGTTCTGCTATCAGTTTTGCAGGAATCAAGCATATCAGTTCGTAGTGATCAACTGTAGTGATGTTGATAGTTTTACATTTCGATGAGGCAGCAAATTGCCAGTTCACATGTATCTGCTCGTTGTTATTTACGAAGAATGATATTCCCTTAACAATATCTCCAGATTTATTCAGCCACCACATGTTTCGTTTATGAGTCCAGTTTTTCACACAGAAGTTATTCATCACATTTCCTTAGTTATTATTCAGAGAGAAGACTCTGAGGAGAATATCCAGCAGAATCAGGCAAAAAGATGATATCGCGACTCATCGGAACGCACTTACTGTACAGAACGGTATTGGGAGTTAGGAAACTACTGTGATCCACGACATTATTCATGTTAACTCCTTTTTTGTTCGTTTTGCTTACCTCATATTTAAGCATGACTTCCACAGTTGACGAAGAGAATATATGACATTTCCCCGCAAGAAATTTCATCACTAACCTTTTGATTTTATTTTATTTATTAAAAAAATTTCAGGGTGAAATTCCCACGGTTTTATGTTCCAAAAACAACAAAACTGCCCGGACTCGGATAATACAGTCTCTATTGTGAATGATATGGTTGAAGTCTACAGATACCAAAAACGCCCTACCACATAACATAGCTTATGATGGTGGAGAAAATGCCTTTATCCCAACAATTCTTGTCAGGGAGAAGATCGCTTCTCGTTCAGTAGCATCGCCACTAATGGCTGAGAGCAGTATTTCATAAAGTGCATAATCATAAATTGATTAAATAGAACCTCACACTGTTAGGCAGGTGAATATGAGAAATAGCTGATAACAAAGCCAGTACATAATTGTGGCAAACATCGACAGTAATGCAACAGTGGTAAAACGGACGCCGGAGTTAGATGATTCTTGGTTCATTGCAATGTTGATGTTCATGTGGATCTCAAGTTATGAGATGTGAGCAGAGACTTTATTATTGGCGCCATTCTAATGCCGGAAAAAAAGCAGTAAATTGCCGTGATAAATGCTGTCATATAGTTATTAATCTGCACGGTAGGAAGAATTCTGATTTCCTGATAATCATTCATTGCCGGTAATGCAATGCAGAATTCGGTAGCTTCCTTCGAAGAGTATCAAGAATGTGCGTCCCATTTCTTGCCATTAAGGTGACATTCCCGCAGACGATTGTGGTTACAGAGCTACCACCTGGTAGTGTGATCATAAACCCTCTTTTTTGCTTTTTTCCTGAATAATGGCTGTATGTCGTAGCCAGTGTCAGCATTAACATTGTAAAGTTTCTAGAACGGATTCACCGGCCTTGTCATCCTAAGCTCTGTGGCAACGTCACAGATATCTTTGATGCTTAGCGTATCCATAACAATAACCCCTGTCTCAGGCAAGTTTGCCTGCGGGAGGGTAATCAGTTATTCACGTGTCCCGATAATCATCATGACATCATTTACTTTATTATTTACTTTATTCGCGACGGATACCTTTTGTCTCACCTTAGTAGGTAGGGAGGCAAATAGCATCATGTACCGTCCAATCAGCCATTGAGGGAAGCTACCATTCTTTCTACTAGCGGTCTTTTGTAATACGCAATTGTTTTCTTCCTCTAGTCTCTATATTGCACACATGGCTTGCTCCAGCGTGGCTAATTGCTAATTCAGTTTGGAAATCACGACTGCTGATGTTCTGGTAGTTGCCTTAATCTGATCTTGGTGGGTGATAATCTGATTCAGAGCGATCATCACTGCCTTACAGCTTGGCAGGCAAGGGCAAGGTAATTGGCAAGGGGCCACGGGTAATTAACCACCCTGCTTCCCGCAGAATTTGACTGGCCTCCACAAACCAATGCTCATTTGCCTTGTCGTCACTCTCATGGGATGACAGTGTGTTTTGTATGGTAATGAGCAGTGCATCGTTGATTGTGTTACTTTTTGTTACAGAGAGTAGTGCGTAGGCTGTGGTCATCGTATCAATCTCATGTTCCCGGCTCATCAGCGACAAACCAGAGGACAAGGAGACAG
This sequence comes from Photorhabdus aegyptia, assembly GCF_000612035.1. Taxonomy (NCBI): domain Bacteria; kingdom Pseudomonadati; phylum Pseudomonadota; class Gammaproteobacteria; order Enterobacterales; family Morganellaceae; genus Photorhabdus; species Photorhabdus aegyptia. The sequence continues at coordinate 64,237 of NZ_JFGV01000009.1, forward strand.
CTAGATCTGCTTTAAGGACTTCGATGAAGCTCATTATCAGTTCGACAGTGGCAATTTTAAACATAGTCTTTCTCTCTCGTTTTATCCGACAGCGTATAGATTAAAAACATGCCTTGTAGGGAGGTATATTTGAAGTGACTTCACAGGGTTGCAGTTGCTGACTATGATTTGTCATGCTCAGTGAAGCGATATCAGTGATTGTGCTGGTATAGAGCAAGCCAAATGCAGCTGGATTACTGTTTTGTTCTGAATGGTTATCTTTCCTAAATAGTAAATGGATAAGGCAGGGTGTCCTTCTACCCTTTTGCTTAGCTGCTATGCAGTATTGAGCGCCAGAGAGTGACAGACGGCTGTCATTCATCATGCTTTCAGTGACAGCAGTGACTACTTTTCAGATAGCTTTCGATCACATTATCACTTGCTATGCCGTCAATATGACCGGAGTACTCAGAGTGACTGACATTGTAGGTGCTCTTTACGACGATACGGTCGTTGTTATCTAACCTGTTCAGCCAGATCAGGTGTTCAAAGGTACGGCGAACACTGTGGTCGGTTTTATCCCATGAAGTGACGTCTATGTAGATACAAAAGATTGATACCTTGTGCTGGCTGGTTTTGCCTGCTAATTCGAAGATTTCCTGAAGAATTGAGACGTTCATTCTATGCTCCATGCATTTGTTTTTTTGTTCTATTTACTTTTCAATGATTACACGGAGCTGTCAGGTGATGAAGGGCAAAAAGGTAAATAACATGCTGATATATAAAATAAATGAGGGCGAGAATATCGCCCTCAAAAGAGTGTTATTGCTGATAGTCACTTTTCTAACACGGCAACTGCATCAGCAATGCGTTTTTCTGTACCTGCGTTCGGCTCCAGCTCCTGTCTTCTGCGGGCATCTTCCAGCAACTAGGCAATAATGAGTTTTAAATCTGCTACTGTCTACATGCTTCCCTCTTGGCTTACAGAATACGACGAATATCGGGCAAATCTTCAGGTGGTACCAGCATATCGATTCAATAAAAAGTACTTCCCTGTCGGGTGTGCCTCAGTCACCGCCGTCATCACCCAGCTCGTAGCTTTCACTGGCTCTGGCTTCAAGACATTAATGCATGGCAATGACTTCAGTGGTACGGGATTGAATGATTCTCTTCAACGTGTGCTGGTTTTTCTTGTTCTCGTTAGGCAATTCAAAAATCTCTTTAACTGTTTATTCGTCAGATGTGACGAGGTAACAGCGTCATATTGCTCCATAGCGTAACGCTGGAGAATCTAGGTGATCGTTTGTTTTTTATTATTCCCCAGCAGGTAGAGATAAAACTTCAAAGTAGAGATCACGAGTTTCTGAGTTGACTGATTCATCACTAATACTTTCTTTCAGTGAATCAAGTAGTAATTAATGGCATGCTCCGCGAATGAAACAGGTTGACCACGATCATGTGCCAGCTTAGCGGCATGGTTGTAGTAGATGTCACGGTTGTAGCCAAAGGTTTTGGTGTAGTGGTACCAAAAGAAGCGGTCCTAGGAGAAAAGTTGTTTCTCTGCCAATCCGTGAGTATGGTTCGGGAGATCCATTGAATAAATATCCTGACAGAAATATACCAATTTTGATAACGATAGTTTCTTTCTCGTTTATTTTTATATTTCAATGAATTATCAGCCCTAAAATCCTTCGTCACCCACTAGCCTCATGCTTAAATATCGGTAAATAAAACGAACAAAAATTATTAAGGGGACAATTATGAACACCATCGGTATTGCACTCGGTGCAAATGCTGAAACAGCTTTTAACTCGATTTTCGCTGACTTGTTTTCAGCCAGAAAACCTGAAGGGTTAGAACTTCAAATCCGTGAAAGTAACGGAAACATCACCCGCATGATCGTACCTAGCGGCACGCCTGTTTTTCTGTTTGGCTCTGAAGAATTGGAAGATTTCCACCGAGACAATGCCAGTCACGGCCAGTTCTACATTGTGGATTATGGTGGTTTTCGCACCCTGAATAATTACATCTACGATCCCTGCAATCCAATTATCCGTGACATTGTATAAGGCATTTCCATACGGCCCTATCAGTCAGGGCTATCCAGAACAATAACGACACTGAGGAAATCGCAATGTAAAAGTTTGATACTTCTGAATGACTATATATCGAGACTCGCTGGCGGAAGGACCTGAAAAATACCGAAAAGCTGTCCGGCTATGTCCATTTCATGGAAGCTGGCGAGAAGATTTCTGTTCGGTGGATTGCCCTGATGGACAGCATCAACCTGCCGGAAATCTTTTACGATACATACTACGATTGCGAAGTCGAAATAAAGGGATTTTACGCTAATTCTGACTATGTGAAGGCCAACTTTGAAAGTGGTTTGTTTCAATGGAATATTGAAAGTATTGCTCAGACGAGTCTGCTGCTAGCAAAAAATCCCTTGATAGTCTGAATGCCCTTATCTACCAGATTGATTTCGAAGAAATTGATATCGCTTTTGACAAGGATTATCTGTGTATTTTCAAAGAACAGACTTGTACTGGGTTTTATAAGAAGCACGGTATCTACCGTTTTGAGACTGATATTATCTAAATTATTTCAAGGAACATCACTTGAGTTAATCATTCCTACTGGTGTCAAGACTATCGGAATTTCGTTTGGAAAGTTCTTTTGCCGGAATCAGCTTTGTCGTTTATTAGACAGTGATAAAATAAACATAGAAAAACAAAAAATAATAAGGTAAGGCCATGAATACGAAGAAAACAAAAATGACAGCCGCAGAACAGACACAGCTTGCCTACACATCCTTTCTGACTGCCAAAGGCCTCACCGCTCGTAGCGGACAACAGGATATGATGGCTTTTTGTTCTTCGTTCATCAGCAACTCACCGGCTCAATCGGACGCCCTGCGCATCGGAGTAGTTGAAGCAGGGACTGGTACCGGTAAAACCCTCGGTTATTGTCTTCCTCTCATCCCACTGGCGAAGGAAAAGGGCAACACCCTTATCCTCTCCACCGCAACTGTCGCGCTTCAGGAACAGATTGTGAATAAAGACCTGCCGGAGATCCAGACGAAAGCAGGTCTGAACTTCACCTATGCAATGGCAAAAGGCCGTGGCCGCTATTTCTGCCTGCTTCGCTGCAAGGTGCACATGGATAACGAAATTAACGCCTACGGTTACGCTCGCAAAGACGTGAATGACCTGCATCATGCATTCACGGCCAAGTCATGGAATGGTGAAAGAGATAGTTACCTTGAAGAGATTGGCGAAAAAACTTGGTCGAAAGTGAATGCCGTAGCAAGCCAGTGCCCGAAAAAGAACTGCCCACACTATGATAAGTGTCCGTTTTTCACTGCCCGCCGTGAAATGGAAAGCGTTGATGTGGTGGTCGCGAATCATGACATTATTCTGAGTGATCTAAGTCTAGGCGGTGGTGTTATCATGCCTTTTCCTAAAGATGTGATTTATGTGTTTGACGAAGGCCACCACATAGCGGACAAGGCTATCGATCACTTCGCGGCCAGTGCATCACTCGATCATAACGCCCGCTTTATGGGGGACGTGGTGGACATGGTGATGAACCTGCCGGAATTTTACGGACAGAAAATGCAAGATCACGTTTACTCTTTGTCTGAGAACGCTAGCATTTCCAGCAATGAGCTGAAAGAAGTACGCAATACGCTATTGCGTTCACTCAGCTGGCGAAATGAAACTAATAACATCGATATTTACCGGTTCCCTGAAGGTTATGTGCCCCATGATGTATGTGATCTGTTTATCCCGATTCGCAAGACCTTAAACACAATGCTATCTATCGTCAGGAAAATGACGGTTATTGTTGACGAGAGCGGTAATAAGGTTACTCAGGAAGACATGGCGCAGCATAAAATTGTTGTGGGTGAATTGTCCAACCGGTTTGAATCGCTGTTGGACGCAATCAACAGCTTTGCCAATCACAAAAAAGGCGATCATGTGATACCAATAGCCCGTTGGGTGAATGTGCGCCGAGAAGCCAACAAAAGCGAAGTTATCCTGCACAGTAGCCCGATACATGCCGGTGATCAACTGTATAGTAAACTCTGGAGCAAAGCCTATGGCGCGCTTATCACTTCTGCAACAATTCGTTCTTTGGGAAAATTTGACAGCTTTCTGAATAAAGCCGGTCTGCCTCAGGACACACCAACGCTGATAGCACAAAGTCCATTTGACTACGAGAAAAACGGGGTATTGTTTGTTCCCAAGATGCGCAGCACGCCAACCGATCAGGAAGCGCATACCGCAGAAGTCCGAGACATCCTGCCAAAGCTAGTGTTCCGACTCAAAGGTTGTCTGGTGCTGTTTTCTTCCCGTAAGCAGATGACTGAGGTGCATGACGGAATGCTGGAAGAGGTGAAACAGCACATCTTGATGCAAGGAACACTGCCAAAACGCGAAATAATTGCTCGCCATAAGCTGAATGTAGATCGCGATTTACCGAGCGTAATTTTCGGTATGGCTTCTTTCAGTGAAGGAGTGGATTTACCAGGTGATTACTGCGATAACGTGATTATCGCGAAGCTGCCCTTCAGTGTACCGACAGATCCGGTCAGCCAGACTCTGACCGAGTGGATGAACAAAGCAGGACGGGATACTTTCTATGAAATTACCGTTCCGAATGCTTGTATCAAACTGATTCAAGCCGTAGGACGTCTTATCCGAACTGAACAGGATACCGGCGCAGTGACAATTCTCGACACGCGGATTAAATTCAAAAAATACGGCCAGGACATTCTCAATTCTCTGCCTCCGTTCCGTCGTGTTATTCGATAGTGAATGCTTATTATCACTAAAACATGATCAAACAAACATGCTTGAAGTTGTCATATTTTGGCATATATTTTTTACAATGACTTTTTCATATTTATTCCCTTGCAGGAAGAACATTGAGATGAAACCATCTGATATCAGAAAAGCACAATATAAAGCCTACATTCAGCGTGTAAAAATACAAATGAATAGTTGTCAGCCTGTTATGCAAAGACTAAGCCAATGGGTACTGTTGCTAGTATGACTCTGAGCTTCTGATTCTTTTCCTTATTTGAATACGACAATTTGACAGACGATAAGCTATACCTGACCATTAAAATAGCTAGTATCTAAGATTAAGCGCGAATCTACAGTTCAACCAATAGCTTCTAGCTTTAAAAGAACATCAAAAAGGGCATTTTGTTTTTAAATATCGCCTTCTCTAACGTTTTCGTAGCACTACTTTGAAATCAAGAAAATAAGCGGGAGTTAATCACTTCTTTTGCTGTTAGATAGCACCCTAGAATTAATCCCCAATATCCGGTCAGAATGGAGGCCATCAATACCCGAATGGTCGAATGTGCGAAAGAAGTAGCCTGCATGCATTGCAGTAGTGAGCTGAAACAAAGCGTCCGTTTGCAGCCGGTATAGGACAAAAGCACACACTGCTGAAAGTGTGAATCTATCTGACTAGTTATCATTCCTGAGTGCTGTGAGCAGCGTTCGAGGGATAGCCCTTTCATTCTAACCTTATCCAACCCGTGAAAAATCTTTTTCTACAACCCTTCGTCACCAGACCAACCGGACTGATAATTGGCAAACAAGCCGAAAAATAACTTTTACGGAAAGCCTAGTGGGGAGCCAGATGTTGAATCTTGTGACATACGACAATTTAAGCCCGCAGACGCAAAAAGTCGCACGTAAATCAGTCACAGCTGGGCAGAAATATCTAGCCCGCAAAGCTGTGAGAGTACAGAAAGTAAAATCCAAACGTAACATACACGCGGCAATCAATGACCGTTACCGCAACCGCCGTTTGATGAATAGTATTGAGCTCGGCCGAAAGATGGAAGCAGCACCAACGACTTATGTTGAACTGCTAATAATGGAAAATCTCTGCATGTTTTCCCCCGAAGGCGATCACTTTCTCTTCTCAGAACATAAATATATAAGTCAACTGTAAGACGAACGCCACCAGCTTCAGCTCTTGATTACCATAACTGATACTTACTGGACAGTACGAACAATCAACTCATAGGTATCTATATGAACTCGTTAATTCAGCAACTCATCAACACCAAAGCCGATTTCACTGTGACCGGTAACCGCGTTATAGTACATAGTGATCTTGCCGTTTGTCGTTATCGTCTTAACTTGCAGGAAAATTACCTGAAAGTTGACGAGCTGCCTGACGAACTAATTGTTGAAGGATCTCTGTACATAGGTTCGGGGATCCGAACTTTACCAGCTACGCTCGTAGTGGGTAAAAACCTGTATAAGGAAAGATAACCATGACAAACCGCAGTCAGCAACTGCAACCTTGTGAAGCCACTTCAAACATACCTCCCTGCAAGGTATGTTTTTAATCTATGCGCTAGCGGGTAAAACGAGAGAGAAAGACTATGTTTAAAATTGCCACTGTCGAACTGATAATGAACTTTATCGAAGTCCTTATTACTAAAGTACGACAAAACGTATCTGTCGCAAAAGAGTAAACGATGTCATGATGATTATTGGGACACGTGAATAGCTGATTACCCCCTTGCAGGCAAACTTGCCTGAGGCAGAGGTTTTGTTATGCATACGCTAAGTATCAAAAATATTGGTGACGTTGCCACAGAGCTTAGGATGACAAGGCCAGTGAATCCGTTCTAGAAACTGTTGTGGAAAATTACAATGTTAATGCTGATACTGGCTACGACACACAGCAAACCATTATTTAGGAAAAAGCAAAAAGGGGGTTTTATGATCACACTGCCAAGTGATAGCTCTGTAACCATAATCGTCTGCGGGAATGTCACCTTAATGATAAGAAATGGGACACATATTCTTGATACTCTTCGAAGGAAGCTACCGAATGCTGCATTGCATTACCGGCAATGAATGATTATCAGGAAATCAGAATTCTTCCTACCGTTCAAATTAATAACTATATGACAGCCTTTATCACGGTAATTTTCCGGCATTAGAATGGTGCCAATAATAAAGCCTCTGCTCACATCTCATAGCTTGAGGTCCACATGAACACCCAACATTGCAATGAACCAAGAATCATCTAACTCCGGCGTCCATCTTACCACTGTTGCATTACTGTCGATGTTTACCACAATTTATGTACTGGCTTTGTTATCAGCTATTTCTCATCTTCACCTGCCTAACAGTGTGAGGTTCTATTTAATCAATTTATGATTATGCCCTTTATGAAATACTGCTCTCAGCCATTAGCGGCGATGCTGCTGAACGAGAAGCGATCTTCTCCCTGACAAGAATTGTTGGGATAAAGGCATTTTCTCCACCATCATAAGCTATGTTATGTGGTAGGGCGTTTTTGGTATCTGTAGACTTCAACCATATCATTCACAATAGAGACTGTATTATCCGAGTCCGGGCATTTTGTTGTTTTTGGAACATAAAACCGTGGGAATTTCACCTTGAAATTTTTTTAACAAATAAAATAAAATCAAAAGGTTAGTGATGAAATTTCTTGCGGGGAAATGTCATATATTCTCTTCGTCAACTGTGGAAGTCATGCTTAAATATGAGGTAAGCAAAACGAACAAAAAAGGAGTTAGCATGAATAATGTCATGGATAACAGTAGTTTCCTAACTCTCAATACTATTCTGTACAGTAAGTGCATTCCGATGAGTCGCGATATCGTCTTTTTGCCTGATTCTGCTGGACATCCTCCGCAGAATCTTCTCTCTAAATAATAACTAAGGAAATGTGATGAATAACTTCTGTATGAAAAACTGAACTCATAAACGGAACATGTGGTGGCTGAATAAACCTGAAGATATTGTGAAGGGAACATCATTCTTCGTAAATAATAACGAGCAGAGACATGTGAACTGGCAATATGCTTCCGCATTGAAATATAAAACTATCAACATCACTACAGTTGATCTAAAGGGGTATTACTACCCTGTGAAAAAGCCAGTTGAGAAGTTTGAAATCCGTGCAATCGCATCGGGCCTTTTCCATGTACTTACTCCGACAGACATACGGATACAGTTGCTTGATTCAAAAGTCAGAATTAACTGGCACATATCATACTACGAAAAGTAATTTTCTCGGATTCAGGTTTTACGAATATCCCCACATCAATGAGCATCAGACTATTGGAGATTTTCTGTTGATAAACCGCTTTGATAATCTGAAAGGGATAGTGGCCCATGAGCTGGTTCGCTTTCTGCAACGCCATGTCAGCCCTGAAGAATATCAACCAGTATGCTAGCACATTGCCAGTATTGGACTATGACAAGGTACACGGAGAAGGTTAGTAATATCTGTATGCCTTATTTGTCACCTGCGCACCTCATGTTTTACTGAATTCACAGAAAGCAATTTTCCCCATAATGCAATCACAATCAGTTAAAGAGAGGAAATATCATGAGTATCAACGTGCAGTCTATTTTCGAACAGTCCCGTAAAGGAGTAATACTGGACTGTGTGGCTGAGAAAATGCGCACTATGGATAAGGTACCAGCCACTTTGCGCGGTCTGAGCGATTTCGTTGCAAAAGAGCGTAAAGCAGGCAATACCGTGATGTTCGAAGACAACGATGTTGGCCGCAATAACGTATACGCCGTCAGTCCTTCATGGTTGTATGTTGAAGAAGGATTTAACCTGCGCCCGATCAACTTAGAACGAGCTGAAATGTTCAAAAATGCCTATCTAGAACGCCCGCAGAGTATTCCGCCTATTCGTGTCAAAGTGGTGGTAGTTGAAGGGGTAACCCGTCTGAAAATCATCGATGGACATCATCGCTTCGTTGGTTTGATATCTGCTATCGCTGAAGGGGCTGTATTCAACAAGATCATCATTGAAGAATTTGAAGGCGGTAAAGACGAAGAAATCTACAACATGATTGAAAGTGCTAATTCTCTTCAACTGAAGATGGTTGAGCGTGCTGAAGGCTTCCTACGTCTGACTGGTTGGGGCCACACAATGGAAAGTATCGCAAAACGTTTGGCAATCTCTGTGGTTACCATTCGTCGCAGTTTAGTGTTGGCTAAAGCCGAGAACAATATCAAACAGTTAGTGCGTAATGGGAAAGTCGCTGGTGATGTTGCAATCGACATCCTGATCGATTGTCAGGGAACCGACCGCAACCCATACACCGTTCTTATTGCTTCTCTGGAAAAAGCAGAAGCGGCCGGGAAAAACAAAGTGACGGCGAAGTTTGTTGCTTCTCGTAAGAAGACGACCCTTAAACCAAAAGTGGTTCGTAAAACCTTCGATTCTCTTCTGCCAACACTTAACCAGCTGCGTGATCAGCTCCCTCCAATACCAGAAGGAGAGCACGAAAATCGGACCGAAATTGGTGGAATCGTTCTGGATGAAGTGATTCTTCGTCTGACCCCGGACATGGCTCGCCAGTTAATGGCTGCATTGAGTGACGTAGAAGCTACAAAATTGGCTGAAGTTGAAGAATTGAAGCAGCAAGATACTGATGTGACGGATGAAAATGGTCCTGCTGATACCAATTCTCTGAACAACAGGGCGAAATCACTGCTTAACCCCCATAGAGGCTGGCACTCTCCAGCCTGATTCCCCACTCAACACCAAAGAATGCTCTTAATGGTCTGTGGCTTTCTATCGCCAGAAATGACCGTGTTTTGATGACATTCTCAGTTAGCCGGACTATGCCTACGGCATAAAATTGTCAGGAAAATATCTATTTTGGTGGGTAAGCAATGGGGGTTGCTTTGAAAAACGAAAATAACACTATCGAACTCAAAATGTGGCTGAAACATGCGCAGTTTACATTCTCACGTACTGGCTGCCCGTATGATCGCGTTAATGACACTCTTCTGACGTCTGCAATGCTAGTAGCCAGGCAGAGTGAAATGCATCCCGAACGATTAGAAACGTTATTGGAGAGTATTGCTACTGACTTTCCCGGATACGATTTTATGCGTTGTCGCTTCAATCAAAGCCTGTTTCCCCATTTTGTCATGAAACACGAGATGTTGGTGATGATAGGAGGCCTAACTGAATACCTGATCGACGGAATTATGCTGGCTGCACTTTGTCATATGCGCCAACTTAGGACACTGAGCGAGCTGTTGACATTAATCCCGAACGGGATGCCTGAACGTAATGTGCTGAAGGAGTTATGGCAATCCCAGAAAACGGATGCTGGCTGTAATTTACTGGACAACTTCGATCTGATAGATGCCATAGCTAGTGAGCAGCATGCGAGAGGTCAGCAATGAATATCCACCATCTGATCAATAATACCTGCATTGTAAAACTCAGTCATGTCGAACTGTGCTATCAGGCTGTTCAGAACTATCAACAGCGTGGACGTGGGCGTTTCTATCGCGATTCCCGTTTATGGCAGGTCAATCAACATAAATTCTTGCTTGAGTTTCTGGTCCACATTAAGGCCAATTTCATTCGTAACAAGCTGATTAACTGTGAAAGCGGTGCCATGAATTTTAATTAGCGAGGGGCCGGGTATGTTATCCAAAAAAATGAATAAGGCGAACAGGTCAAACACAAACGATGAGCAGATTAGCGGTTTGAAAATACCACCTCATTCCATTGAGGCCGAACAGGCCGTACTGGGTGGATTAATGCTGGACAATGAACGCTGGGATGAAGTTTCTGAAAAAGTCGTCGTTCAGGACTTCTTTCTACGGGCTCACGGAAATATCTTCGAACAAATGAAGACGCTAGTGGAACGGGGATCACCCATTGACCTGATTACCGTTTCTGAAGCACTGGAGAACAACGGACAGCTGAAGTATGTCGGTGGATTTGCATATCTTGCTGAGCTATCCAAAAACACTCCTAGCGCGGCGAATATTCTGGCCTATTCTAATATTGTGCGCGAACGAGCTATTATCAGAGAGATAATATCAGTTGCAAATGAAATCGCTGATGCCGGATACGACCCGCTGGGGAGAACCAGCACAGAATTACTGGATTTTGCAGAGAGCCGGGTATTTCAGATCGCTGAACAGCGTGATGATAAGAACGCCGGGCCGATGAACATCAATTCTATTCTGGAAAAAACCATTGCAGCTATTGAGGACCTGTACCAGCGGCCATACGACGGAGTTACTGGGCTTGATACAGGTTATACCAACATTAACAAGAAGACGGCAGGACTCCAGCCTTCCGATCTGGTTATCATCGCAGCAAGGCCATCGATGGGTAAAACCACGTTTGCAATGAACATCTGTGAGAACACAGCTCTGACAGCTGATAAGCCTGTCATGATATTCAGCCTTGAAATGCCCGCTGAGCAGATCATGATGCGTATGCTGGCTTCTCTGTCCCGTGTTGATCAGACGAAAATAAGGACTGGGCAACTGGACGATACTGACTGGGCACGCATATCCAGCACGATGGGCATCCTACTGGAGAGAAAAAATATTTATATCGACGATAGTTCCGGCTTGACACCTACCGAACTTCGTTCCCGGGCACGCCGTATATACCGCGAACATGGTGGGCTTAGTCTCATCATGGTTGACTACCTTCAATTAATGCGAGTACCGACTTTATCTGATAATAGGACGCTGGAAATTGCGGAGATTTCCCGCTTATTAAAAGCACTCGCAAAAGAACTCAAGGTGCCGGTTGTGGCGCTTTCGCAACTAAACCGCTCACTGGAGCAGCGAGCAGACAAGCGGCCGGTTAACTCTGACCTGCGTGAATCCGGCTCAATCGAGCAGGATGCAGACCTGATCATGTTTATCTATCGTGATGAGGTCTATAACGAAAACAGTGATGCGAAAGGGATTGCGGAAATTATCATTGGTAAGCAACGCAACGGCCCAATCGGTACGGTTCGCTTGACATTTAATGGTCAATGGTCACGGTTTGATAATTATGCTGGTCCAATATACGATGATGAATATTGAGCCCACAGGCTCCAATTAGGTGCCTTTTAGATTATTGACAAAATGAATATGTGACTTAGCGACCATATTCAGCAAAAAATAGAAGATGAACATGAACAAAGAACAAATATATGACGAACAGATCGCTCATCTGATGAGACGGATAATTGTACTTTGCAAGGCGCACGAAATCCCTATGGTAGCATCGTTTCATATCCCAAGTAACGTTGATCCAAATCTCAGCTGTACTACAGCGCTGGCATTGCAAGAGTGGGGGACTCCTGACCGATTTAGTAGAGCTGTGCAGGTGCTCAGAGGCGAGCCACTAATGGTCACTATGCAAAAAGATGATGGCACAGCAACATGCATCGCTGTCTGTGATTGATTGTTTGTCAGCGGTCTGAGGCTCCAATTAGGAGCCTTTTTTCTTCATCGTGCCTTTTCAGTTATTTGTCACTCGTTCGTTCGGTTAGCAATTAAAGCAACTAAAACGAACAATATCTAGTAGGGAAATTATGTATCGTAATACCAAAGATTAACTTCAGACTGAACATATTCAAAAGTAGTGCATTCTGCTGAAGCGGGTAGACACATAATGTGATTAAGATTATTTATGGCAAAATCGCCATGTTACTTATTTGAGGGCCGAAAAATCTATTTCTTCCTCACTGAAAGGGCGTGCTCACTTAGGCAGAACTATTGTGGATCTATGCCACTGGCCGGAATAATCTGATGCGTAGCAGCGGCATCAAAGCCATTGCGAAACATGCAGTCAGCGCCTTGCCGTGCTCCATCAAATGCTGTGAAGCAGCGATACACAAATTTACTTAAGAATGGGCATCTAATGGTGCTTTTTTCTTGCCTGTGTTTTTCGTCACCTGACTACCTCATGGGAGAATATTGGTAAACAAAACGAATAGCAGGTGAGATATGCAACAATCGTTTGATTTCAACCCGCCAAACTCAATTTATGCTCCGATTTTAACCGGGGATAAGTGGGATACTATCTGGCAAACTCTGGCTTCTGATGAAGATCTCAACTACGTGGACGCCAGCGCTGACACAAGTCTGGCTGGCATGATCACAACTGGCGTTAGTGCAATCTATAACGCGTTGATTGATGGCTGGACGATATCACTTGCCTACAGTTCTGGTAAAGATAGTGAGGTCGTTCTGCACCTGTTTCTAATGGCACTAATGCGAGCCAAACGCAGTGGCTACAAAATCAGTCAGTACCATTTTGTTCAGCATACAGACACGAGAATTGAAAATCCGGAAGTGCGCTGGCTGGCAGATACCAAACTGGCTGAGCTGGAAAAATTCATCCAAAAGCACGATCTGCCGCTGACCATTATCATTGCCCGCCCAGGTTTAACCTCCAGTTGGACAGGGCGTATCTTGACTGGACGAGGATTGCCTACATTCTCTAATTCCAATGCCCGCCAGTGTACGAATGAACTCAAAGTCTCTTCAGCACGTCGGGCGAAAGCGAGGTACATGCACGCTCTGCCAAAAACTATCAGAGATCGCGTGTGCTTGCTGCTAGGTAGTCGTGATGCAGAAAGCACTATCCGTGCAAACAACATCGCCAAGAAAGGCGGCAGCGCTGATAAAATCCGCGTAACCAATGACGGTGGCGAACTTTATCCGATCCGTCACTGGTTACAAGGCCATATATGGGAGTTTTTGCTTTCATCAGGTTCCGAAGCAAAATACCCGTTACCAAGTTATCTGCCAAACAATAATGCGACTGCGGAGCTCTATAAGGCTGCGACGGGAGAGTGCGTTTGGTCCGGTTCTCAGAAACATGCCAGTGAAGCCTGTGGAAGCCGTTTTGGTTGCTGGGCCTGCCAAGCTGTCAGGCTTGATAAATCAATGGAAAATCTGCTGCGCTCCGATGAAGAAAAATACGCCTACATGCTGGGCCTGAACCGTATTCAGCGTTTTCTGTCCAAACGCCGTTATGCATGGGAAGACCGTCACCCAGTTGGCCGCACCATCTATGAAGGTGGTTTTATCAAAATTCAGCCTGATGTCTATTCGCCGCGTTTTCTGGATCGCTTGTTGCATATCTGTTGCAGTGTTGATTATGTCGAACAGAAACGTGCTGAAGACGTAATGGAAAAATTGCTTTCCGGCCAGCTGGAAGACAACGAGCAGAACCGCCGCATGGCTGAGCCTCAATTTCGCATCGTGAGCGAGGAAGCTATTGTACATATTGATTTTATGTGGTCTTTCCATCACTTTAATGAAAAGCCATTCCGAGCGCTAGAGATCTATCGTTGCGTCTGGGCTAAAGGTGAATTAGACCTGCTAGAAGACGAACCAGATATGCCGATCGTGCCGAAACAACCCATTCCAAAGCCGCTGTGGCTTAAGGTCGGTAAATTCGGTGATGATTCCGCATTTGATGGTCTGTCTGACCCAATTTCTGAAATGACCTATTTTGACGGGGATAACGACGAACGCGTTTGTCGTACCATCAAAACCAGTAAAGGCCTGCGTCGCGTCATGAATTTCGTTGAAGATGATGAGGTCACGATTGATGAGGATGCTGCCTCTTTCATTATTTGGGTTGAATATCCACGTCTGAAAGCTGACGTGGACGCTGGTAAGTACACTCCGGGCAGTGCAGCACAGTTTTATCTGAGATATGGCGCGGTTGCTCTGTGTAAAGGGAAAGCAGCTATTTATCACCGAATGATGCAGCGTGGCCAAACTTATCATCGCCTTGGCCTCAGTGGAGTTCAGACAATGGAAGACATTGCCCAAAGAAAGGATCTACGCATTCTGACCACTGATAAGTATCAGTATGTACTGAAACACACGCTAAAGGCTCGTATTATCCGTTTTAAGTGGTGGGTGAACTTGGCTTTCACCATTGAGTACCATCTAAGTAATATGACTTCGTTCGGCCTCTGGCTTAGTATCGTGTTGCAACAGGAAGAGCGCGAAACTTTATTAGAACAGGAAAAACTAATGACCAATCAAGTGCTGAACGCAGTAACCAGTCAGACTAGTGCATGGTGCCTGCTGGTAGTAAAGAAAGAGAGCAGCACTAGCCGAACAACCGATGCATTGCGCCGATCTTGGCGCAAGGAACGTAGTCTGGCATACACGAAAATCCAAAGGGTACCCGAGCAATTGAAGCCGCTGGTGGCGAGTGAGCTCTATAACACATATCGTCAGATGCTTTTCGAGCTGAATACTAATCGCCGGTTAAGTGTCGGCCTTCACGCGATGCAGGAATTGGCGCAGAGCAACTTTGATGCCCTGAGAGTTCATATTCGCGTCATAATGAGGATAATCCGGCAGTACCAGAATGCGCAAAATGACAATGAGCAAGGAGAGTTATTCATTGCGGCCTGATTTCGTCGCCCGCTACAGCGCGGGCATAATACACCCGAATATGTAAAAAGATGGAGAAATAAAGATATGGCAGGGGGTAACGACGCTTAAATTACTGGGTATTTCGTTAGCGATAATCTCGCTTTTGTTTTCTTATGGAAATGAGAAGAGCCAGCGAGAAAAATTTAACTCCAAGAGATGGCTTTGACCAACGCTGTTATAACGCCAGAGTGACCTGATTAGTGTAGTTACTGGAAGAAATGCCTATGGCAAAGAAAAAACAAATCAATCGCGAGGTATATGCGCGATTACAAAAACTGGCAGTGATCCCCAAAGGGATTACTCCTGAAAAACTGACTGAACCACAGACCGAGGCTGTGAAACTGGCTTCGGCTGTTGTTAATCATTGGGATAATTACCCGAGTATCCATATTCTTTTGGGGCCAGGATGGTCAGCAAGGATATCGCGCCACCTGATTTCTGCACTGCGGGAGCGTGATGCACTTCTTGCTCAGCTGGACAGTCTGGGAATCGTACCAGCTAAACCGGTCAGTAATTTCCAGCCATTGTCGTTCAGTGAGTTAATGAAGAAACTGTCTGCGGCCAAGGAATAATACCGGCTAACGAATTAGTGAGGTTACCAATGGCAGACAAATATTTTCAAACAGAAATTATTTAGGATAAATATCAGTAGGAGCTGTTCGAAGATAAAGCAGCCAAGAAATTAAAGCCACCGGTTCAACTTATCCGGAGTGCTCAGGATGAGGATAGCTATTAACACAAATATGGTAGCGCCAGCCTGATGCTTATTTGATGCTCAACAGAGAAAATAATAATGCCTATCATCAAGATGAAAATGCCAATAGAGCAGGAGATTTATGCATTTCTCAAGGTTCACTACCGCCACGCACGTTTTGAAGGACGTAATGGTGATTCGTGGGGCAAGGATTACTCATTATGTATCGTTAAATCGGCATATCAGGGGTTGGAAAAACATGGTTACTCTCTGATCTCCAACCATGAATCCAAGTCCAACGAAACGGTTTATTATCTCCGCACACTGGAAACGTTCTCTGATATGACATCTCTGCGTGAACATGTCTACGCAATACCAGAGACGGTCAGCATTGAGATAACCGTTCCCTGTGATTTGACCGGAAACATTGAAAGGCAGGAATTAGCCCAGCGGCTGGCGCACCTGCGTCGTAAGGTTCATGCAATGCATCCTTTTTGCCGGGTAGTGGTGAATGCCGGTGAAGTTGAGACTGATGTGAAGATTACGAATGCAACACTCGCCGAGGACATAGAGCTGCGCGAAGATATCGCCGCGAAAATTGAGCACTGGGTTTACCGCTTACGATAGCTATAAACCCATTAACCTTTTGTATCCGCGGTTTCCATCCCCTTTTTGGTTCCTAGGCGAACACGAGAAACTCGGCACGGTTTTACCTGAGGGCACTGTGTTAGTGGATTCAACCAAAGAGATACTTCAAATTCAAGAGGGGGAATTACCCCCTCTAGGCACCGTTGACATTAAAGCAGAGACCGAAGAATCCTGCTGCAAACGTATTGAAAGGGCAGAGCAGGAATGGCAGTCACTCCACTAAGAAGAAAAGGAACTGCGGATACTGCGCGACCTGCGTTTGAAACCGTACTCGTTGGTTAACGCCGACCATCAACAAAACAAGTTTTGTTTCTGTCCGACGTTATTGTTTGGATTGCCGTCATTTTCTACATCCAGCCTTTGGAACACTGATACTGGCTCTAAGCACACTAGTTTGCGTATAGCGATCAAATAGTTGTTGTCCCATCTTTATTGGTAACCTTTCCCATTCCTTAGCAATAATGTCTGCTACCAGCGTGTGATTGGTAATCTCGACCACAGTAATATTTTCAAACCTACAATCAAAAAGGAAAATCAGTCCAGAAATCATAACGTTTTGCTGCCATTTAAAGTGAGGGCCGTGTGGTCGGTGGATTTGAATAAATTCAGTTTTTTCTGATTGGTTAGGTAAAATGAAAAAAATTATCCTGTTTTTTTGCTTTAATGTCTCCTGTAGTGGCAGCTAAGACTTTGTTCATTAGTGACAGCCTAATATGCACACAGAGCAAAGAAATACTTTTCAGTCGATGGGCTGTATCAAGAACACACGGGCCTCAGTGATCACAGCCCGCTGATTTGGCTTGAATGTGTACAAACAATACCTGTTCAGCAATATAGCTCTATCGTCATTTCCTCAGGCGCAAATGACGCGGTTGAGTTAAACCAGATATAGACCTACCAGCACAAAGCCGAACAATTTATCCAGTACATCAAGCAACATAGCCAGCAGGTACCCATTACATGGATTCTTCCACCAGTGATGAAGGAGCCGCGCATAGAAAGGTATACTTAAAAATACAAGGAAGGCTATCAAAAGAGAGGTCAACTTGTCTGGGATATATTTCTTCTATCCGCAAGACTTTCTAGGAAATACCTTCACCTACTCGATCAACGGGGTTCAGATAAGAACGCAGGATGGGATTCATTATACAGAATACAGACAAAGATAGCGACTTGATAATTAATGAGCTGATTAAGTCTAATTAACTTTGTCAGCTAACAGCTCATAGTATTGAGAAAAAGTTGGTTTCATTGGGAAATAAATAATAACGATAGATTATCCTAATAAGTCCAACATTGTTTTGCTGATACCATGTACAAATAAATATACCAGTTCAGTCTTAAATAACTTTCCAAAATAGTGCTCCACTTCATACAACGCTTTGTGTAGTAAGGGTTGTTCACTATGCATAGCAGAGCAATGAATTAATGTAGTCTATCAGGCATCAGATCTTTACTGCTTGGATATTAATTAAAATAGACCAACTGTATCAGTATTATGAAAATCTATTTAGACAATGTATGATGCCTTTTTGTTTCCTTTTACCACCATCACTTCATAGTCGTACTTTTCTATATCACATTCCGACGAAGGATAAGGATTGACGCTTATATTTAAGCGCATAAAAGCCAATAAATCATGTGCTGGAGTTACTATTCATTAGAACACATGCGAACCTGATAATGGACAGATTATTACAAATCAAATGAATAGATTATATTTGATAATACTTGCTATTCTCATATTTGTCCCCTGTGGGGGGCATGTTTAAATGATGAAGTAAACATTGAGTGATAGGAGATAATTTTTATGGCTGAGTACAACACTTTGTCACGCTACTCCCTGACGATCAACAGCTTCTTCCCCACTCAATTAGCAGAAACCGTAAAAAGTAGTGATATATCCTGCATTGTTGCAGACAACAAATTTCATTACCTGTTGACTAACAAGGCCATCTCTTATTACTACAAGCGAAATGCCAGACTCAAAGGAGTTACACATGGAAATAAGTATCAGCATGCAAATTCAGAAACCATGTTTTTTCTACCTTATTAAGTTTTTGTTAAAAATATATGGATTAGTTCACGATTTGTGAAATATATTCTGTTAATCCTATGTTTTAGTATTGATCTTAAATAATACATCTACGCTTCTGGTAAATAATTAATAGATAAAATGGAAAAGGTATTTATTATGAAAGATTCTATTAAATTTCCGTCTGAACAGGTGAGCTATATTAATTCTAAAGAAGAAATTATATTGTCTGTTTCTATTGAGAAAATTGTTTCTTATCGTAATCATATATTAGAGTTAATTGAAAAAGCTATTGATATATTAGATCAATCTCAGTCTTTATCACTTGAAATAGGTGGAGGAGCATTATTTGATTGGGAAATAAAACTTGGCAGATACGATAAAGAGGATATTTTAAAAAAAATTACGAAAATAAATGATCGTAGTATTTGGAATAGCTTAATGAGTAAGTCGGGCATGTTTAGCTTGATGGATGATCAAGCTAGAGATGAATGGGAAAGAAATTTGGAGAAAGGAGAGTTTCCTGAAATAAAAAGAGAAAATATTGAATCATCATTTGAACAATTGAGTAGAGAAAAAAATGATATTTTTGAGCGGGGAGTTATAAATATTTTTAAAAATTTATCATGGGACTATAAAACTAATGTTCCGTATAAATTTGGGAAAAAGATCATTATGAATAACTTGGTTAACCATGATAGTTTGCGGGGTTTTAGAGTGAGTTCGTTTGGTAGTAATAAATTAGATGATCTTGAGAGAATATTAAATATTTTTGACGGTATAAATGTTAAAGATTATCGAAATAGCATTGGAAGATTATTTGACGATCACGTAATAAGCTCTAAAGAAGCAACTGAATACGAAGACGATTATTTTATTATTCGTTATTTTAAAAAAGGGACTGGTCATATATTATTTAAACGATTGGATTTACTAGAAAAATTAAATTATATTGTTATTCTCCATTATCCAAACACATTACCTGAACGAGTTTAGATAGAGGAAGATTTGTTGTATTATGTATTTAATTTTAAATGTTACTAATTAATCCACAGCGACAGGAATAATATTGCATGCCTGTCAGATATGAGAGTAGGTAGAAAATGGACGAAGAAATTACATTAACAGCGATGTATTTAGCAGTAGCTGCAAAAGAAAATTGGGAAAATTTTATTAATACTATACGAACAAAACAAATACAAGGAGAGATAGGTTTAATGTCTATGTTAATCAATCATGCGAAATCCGTTGATGCAGTAGCGAATATGCTTAATAAAAAAGGCTATGATTTCCCCGGATGCTGGCTCTATGAAATTGTTGAAAAATTTGGGGGAATATTAGTGACTAAAGATATATTGTTTTTAAAAGAGAAAGCTGCCAATATATTGGCAAATATACTGGTAAAGTGGTTTTCTATAACAAGAACCGAGTATGATTATTTTACTGAGGAAGTGAAAAAATCTTATCTTACAGCATATGAATGATTATAAATTTCAGAGGTTAATAACTTACTAAATATATTATATTCCTATATTGATATATTTTTTAGGTGATGTGATAATTAATATAGAAATATGGAATGACGTTTTTAAATTTCTTTTGGCGCAAAGCCCGTCTTATAGGATAATATCAATGCTAAATTCAGAATTAATATTAGCAAAAGAAAACCAAGAACTATTGAATGATAAAATCATTCAGCAGACAATAGCTATACTAGATTCCCGTTTAAAAGTTAAAGGTATTGAAATAACTGGAGTTGAAGATGCTATTAATTATCTGCGGTTGCAATTGGAGTTAGAAGAAATAGAGGTTTTTTGTGTTTTGTTTCTTGATAACAAAAATCGTGTTATTGAATTTCAAAAGATGTTTTATGGTTCTATCCGTTCTGTAGAGATTCATCTTCGTGAAATTATTAAGGTTGTTTTAGCATTAAATGCTAGTGCTATCATTATTGCTCATAATCATCCTTCTGGTAAGGCCGAACCCGGTAATATGGATTGTATCTTAACAAATAAGATATCTAATCTTCTAAATCTTATGGATATTCGTTTTATTGACCATATTATTATCGGTCACAATGAATATATTTCATTTGCTGAACATGGCCTTCTTATTTAGTTGCTTTTGATTGTTTAATTATCCGGGCAGATTGGGTTTTGAATAACTGGGTTTCTTTGTTTTTGAGACTAAAGAGTGGGTAGCGTTGTGGAAGAAAAAAGGATATTTGGGGGCACCTCAAGGCTCTCCGTCGGAACAGCAACAGGCTCCCGCAACGCCGGAAACAAAAAAGAAAGGTAAAGGTCGGAAAGCGAAAAGACTACTGCGCCACAACAGTTTCAAACGGGTATGGAATACCCACCGATGGATTTTGACAACCAGCTTGATTGACATAAGAGAATTTTAGAAGTGCCGGACGTAGAAACCGTCCGGCAGAGATTAATCAAAACGCAATGAGGTATTAATAATGTCAGAGACTAATGTTAAAGTAACCATCAAAGAGAGTAAAACAGCTAAAAAATATTCCCATAAATCGCATAATGCAGCTCGGAAGCTGGTTACGGTACTGGAACAGGTAGCAATTGAGATTGTTTCTTATTCCTGCCTGTCTGATACCAATCAGAATGTGCGTTTTATCCCCTATTCACAGGAGAGTGTTGAAGATCTGGCTACCAGCATCGCAGCTGTTGGTATCCTGCAAAATCTGATTGTTGTTGAAATGCCAGATGGTTCACTGGGTGTCGCCGCTGGCGGCCGCCGTAAGGCAGCGCTGGCATTACTTATTGAACGGGGTGTTATTCAACCCGATCAGCTTATTGTACCTGTCAAAAAAATTCCTGCCGAACTTGCTGTTGCAGCTTCTATGACAGAGAACGGACAGCGTAAGGATATGCACTCATCTGAGCAAATCGTCGGTTTCCGTTCAATGGCGAGCGAAGGGAAAACGCCCACACAGATTGGTGATTTATTGGGCTACAGCCCCCGTCACGTACAGCGGATGTTGAAACTTGCTAACCTCGCGCCCGCCATTTTAGATATGTTGGCAAAAGATGAAATCACAACTGAACACTGTCATGTATTGGCATTGGAAAACGATCAAGAACGTCAGTTACAAGTATTAGATGCTGCGCGTCAGCAAGGCCACAACGGTAGAATTTCTGCTTGTGACATCCGTTGCCTTATTACTGCTAGTGAAGTGCTGATCAGTGATAGCGGCAAATTTAAGTTTGTTGGTGCAGGTGTTTTTACTGACGGAGAGATCCGCCGTGATTTGTTTAGCGAAAGTGAAAATGATGGTTATGTCGATGCAGTTCTGCTTGACAGCCGTGTCATGAGTAAACTTGAGCAATTAGCGATAGAAATAGAACAGGCAGAGGGTTGGTCATGGAGTTTAGCACGTATGGAGCGTATCAAAAGGTGGGGGGAAGATGGTCAGAAATATGTGTTCCTAGATGAGCCAGCACCGGAATACACACCGGATGAGCAGATCCGCCGTGATAAATTGATGGCATCACTCGATGCACTGGATTCATTCTGTGATGAAGCAGAAGTGTTGAAAATGCAAATCAACGACATCGAGCAGATTGTCATTAATCGTGCATGGACAGATGAACAAAAAAAACATGCTGGCATTGTTGTGTCATATCACAATGGCTGTCTTTGTGTTCAGCGTGGAGTGTTACTGAAAGAGGATGAAGTTCAGGACAAGGACAACTCCGACGAGCAAGGCAACGTTCCGGCCAATGTTATTACATCCCCGAAAAATGCGGTTGATGATATTAACCTGCCGCTACTCAAAGCCATGTCTTCTGAGCGTACACTTGCACTACAAGCCGCGCTTGCACAGCAAACGCAGACTGCGGTGGCTTTACTTGCATGGACACTTTGTACGGAGGTGTTTGGTGGGAGTTCAATGTTCAAAAATCCTTTGCAAGTGCGTTTGAATACGTCACATATGGGGCTTTGTGATAGTGCACCTACCGGAGAAAATGGACAAGCGTACACCATTTTGATGGAACAGAAAGAGTACATTAAAGCCCTGCTACCCGAAGATTGGAAGAAAGATTTTACATGGTTGCTGGCATGGCCTGTTGAACACATTCATAACCTGATGGGTTTTTGTGTAGCTTGTGGTATCGATGGCGTTCAGAACCGTGAGTGCGGCCGAACACAACTAAGCCCACTTGATGGGTTGGAAACAATAATGGGCTTCCATCTACGAGACTGGTGGCAACCGACCAAAGATAACTTTTTTGGCAGACTCAGCAAAGCGCAGATCTGTGAAGCGTTAACCCAAGCTGGATTAACGGGTGCTGCTAGTGATGCAGAAAAAATGAAGAAATGCGACGCAGCCGAATTGGCGGAAAAATATATGGCAAACAACCGTTGGGTACCTAGATGGATGAAAGCTGAAACAACAGAAGCACCATTAGCTAGTAATGATATTGCAGCTTAACATGGAGACACCGCCTGAAATGGCGGTGCCCGAAAAAAAGACAAGGAGGGTTGTTATGAGTTTAGCAGACCAACAAAGAGGCTCAGATTAAGATAGACGAAGCTATCTGCGTCATCATCGAACAGCATGATTAAACCACATACTCACGACTTGGAATATCTGGGCTTTTTTATGCTTGTTCCTTCTAAAATCGCTTCATTTTTCCCGTAGCAAATTCACTATTAACTGAATAATTGTAAAGATTAATTTATGGTAAATTCGGGGCGAAATCCCGCAAATTCCATTTGCCTGTATGATTATTTTTTCACAACCTTGTTCGTGGTGCCTGTTTGTGATGGGATAATATCATCAACCAATGAATCTATCTCCACACTCTTGTAACGCTTACGAGCTGTTTGTTCAATAGAATAAGGAAACGTATATGCCAAATAATAACTTTGTATCAGTCATATTCACTTTCAATGGCAAAGTTCCGGCTTCGTGGCGCACGGCTCCGGGTGGTACAGATAAAAAAATTATGTATCGACCAGAATTCAAACGGTAGTAAGGCGTTGTAGGGTATTCTCGCAAACACACCTGTTTCACCGGGGGATTTTTCCGGCACAGAAAGCGTGACGGTTAATCTTTCAGAACAGGCTTGTGTGTTTATTGGTCGGCATGTACGCTGTAGCTGATGCTCAGTTGCTGCTGGTGGCTGCCCTTCCAAAAGGTGGCGAAGGCTGGCGTGCTCAGGCTGCTGTCATGATGGGCGCAAAGTGCTGATGAGTGGCTTTGGGAACATGATAGAACTAGGTGATGACCCGGAGGAAAGAATTAACTCCCTCAGTAACTGATAACGGAATCATGAGCCTCAAATGAACCGGATGAAAGCATTATCGCTATACGGTTTACCCATCTGCGCAAACTTGATGACGGGAGCTGGGGCGACTGATGTTTACATGATCTGACTGCATGGGGCTACGCCACTGATGCCATTTGCCTATCGCTGGTGTTTTGGGGAGCTGAAAGAGGTTGTGTACTTTGTTTCAGCGGCCATCGATTTCGACGATGTACCGCAAAGAAAAAAACACTTACAAGGGTACTGTTATCAAGACCGGTCTCTGTATATGGAATAAGACGAAATGGGGTTAAAGTAATTGGTGAGCTTTTCACACAAAATAAACTGGCGTAATTTTCTGCTCATCATTATCAACGTTTGTGGCAGTACTGTTTTTCTGGCGTGAACTGACTTGGTATTTATCCGCCTGTTCCTCTGGAGTTGGTTTTCTCATGTTCGCTGCTGCTCTCTACGCTGTTTGAATTTTGTTACGTTTTAACCACTTCGTTATGGTTCAGGTTACAGCCACGGTACTTGCTTTGAGGCCGGGGTTTCTATCGCCAGACTTTACGTTTGGAAAACGGTGAGGGGAATTGTAGCCCGAGTTTTTATTCCCAGCGATCAGAAGAAAACCTGTTCGTACTATGGCCGTCTTATATAACCCCATTAGTTTGAGATGAAAACTCTTAATAAAATAGTTATTGCGTCACGGTTATTTCATTTGGTATCCGCATACCTCGCTGTCTGTGGTGCTTAAAGAGAATAAACTTCCTCCTTATTTTAGAACGATTACTACTGAAGCTTCATTAGCACTCTGAAACAACAAAATTGTTTTCTTCCATTAGGCCCCTAGTAGATTGCTTAAAATACCGTGTTATCTTCGTATCTGGCCCCCATATCGGGTCAGACAGACCTTCGAAGGGTGTACACCGATTTGTTCTGCAATACGATTATAACTATTCTCATAGTTATAATCTGTTTGCATTCAAATGATACACATTTTCCAGGGAATGATATAATGCCGTGAAAACGTCGTAGGTTTTACTATACTCCATACATTCCACAGGGTTATATTTTTTCGCTATTGTTACACAATTATCGATGGCATCTTTAAATGTTGGGAAAAAACTTTCTGAAACAGCACCAATAATGGCAGCGCCATAACAGGAGGCTTCTTCATATTCTGGAATTTCAATTATCTGATTTGTAAAATCCGATTTCAGTTGTGTCCATATTGATGATTTTGCGCCACCACCAACGGAAATGATTTTATTAATTTTGACACCTGAATCACGCATGTAGTCCAGATTTTTTTTCAGCAGGCAGGCCACGCCTTGCATAATTGCCAGGGCGAAATCATATTTGTCATGTGAAGCGTTGATACCGAAGAAGACACCGGAAGCATTCTCATTGAAATCAGGGGCATTTACGCCTATCAAGTAAGGTAGAAATACAGGAGGAATACAGTCTTGCCGCTGAATAATCATCTCATTGATATCTGTAAACGAAATATCGTCCAAAAACTGGTTCTTATACCACTCCAAACTGAATCCACCGCTCTCGCATACCGGTAATAGGACGTAGGTACCCGGGAATGGCCCGCAATTTACTGGAATCCTGGCATCATTAAAAAAGGGGGTGTTTACCAGAGTAGCGATAGACAAGACAGTTCCCGCTGATTCGCTGATAACACCTTCTTTGATATTTCCAGTTCCAATCATACCCGCAAAATGATCTAATGTTCCAATATTTATCTTCGTGTGGTGGGTTAATCCGATGTCGGGATTAATCCAATTTGATAAAAGATTTCCCGCTATACTACAGGGAGGTAATACTTCGGGTAGTTGCTCTATTTTTACGCCACAATAATTGAGAATGTCGTGCCAGTAACATTTTTCTGTGATGTTGAAATAATGAGAAAAACTGTATATAGAGTAATCTCCGACTATACGACCACAAAGCCGATATATAATATAATCTTTCAGCAATAGATAATACGCGGTTTGATTAAATATGTCGGGTTTATTGCGGTTAATCCACAACATTTTGGTGATAGGCCATGTCGGAATTAATTTAGGTTGCCCTGTAATGTGATAACACAACTTGGAATCGTATGCTGAAGATAACTCGTCACATTCTTTGCGGGATCGCATATCCAACCAGGAAATGGCCGGGTGTATAGGCGTTTTGTTTTTATCCAGTAAAATAAGTGTTTCAGCCTGTCCGGTCAGGACAATCTGGATGATATTTTCGTTATTTACTCTTTTTCCAATTTCTGCCGTTTTATTGATCATCTCTTTGATGCATATGAAGTACGGCTCAACATCAAATTCAACAAGTTCACCGTTGCGGTTGTAGTTGACAGTTTCTGATAGTGTATTAAGTAGGGTCAGACTTTTATCATATACAGAAACTTTGATATTAGTCGTCCCTAAATCAATAGCTATGATATTCATCAGGTTAACATCTCTTCTTTTCTAATAAACTGCGTACAGAATCCCTGGTAACCAAAGTCGGCGCGGTAGAAAAAAAACGTGTTTCAGTGCGCCCATTTAATAATGTTGATTGCAAGATATTAATATGGTATTCCGCCATTTTGTCCTTAGGCAGGTGTATGGTCGTCAGAGGCGGCATGGAAAAAGTAGAAATTGGGTTATCATCGAATCCAATCACACTGATATCATCTGGTATTCTAAAATTATACTGCATAGCTGCTTTGTATACTCCGTAGGCCAGGATATCGTCAAAAGTTAACACCCCGGTTATAGGGATACTGAAGGTATTTTTGTCGTGATCCCATAATTCTTGAATAACCTGAAATCCTTTTGTAATAGATGAATGTGTTGTTTTTACCATATCTTTGTTGAACGGAACGCCATATTCGTTGTAAGCCCGTTCTATCCCTAATACAAACTCTCTGCTCGTAGGAAATGATAATGACTCTGTGATAACCAGACAGTTTCTATGTCCGTTTGATAGCATTTCCCTCGCGGCAAGGTAACCACCATGCGCATAATCAACATGGACATGGTGACAATTCATTGTTTCATAATGAGCACCCTGAAGGGTGAGGCGGTTGGACATCTTTGATAACAGACGCAAATTATCGAGGTTCATGGATGTCGGTTCGAGAATAATAAAATCCACTTGTCTGGACAGGACGGTCAATATATTGGCACGCTCTGTATTTTCATTGAACTGTGAATCAAAAATCATCGTGGTATATCCATGCTCTGCCATTTGGGTCAGGATCTTACAGAAAATGTAGGTCAGTACAGGGTTTTCGATATCGCTGAAAATAACAGCAATAGTTTTGGTAGAACGGCTGCGAAGCCCCTTTGCGAGTGAATTGGGCATATAGCCCATCTCGTTTGCTTTGTTTAAAACCAACTGTCGGGTCTCTTCTTTAATAGCAGGATCGTTGTTCAGTGCTTTCGAAACTGTTGAAAACGATATACTTAATTCTTTGGCAATAGATTTAATCGTAACAGGCTTGTTAGCTTTATATGTCATTACTGGTATATCCTTTTCCTCCAATCAAGGAGGAATAACACAGGTGTGTATGTTGATTGATTCGAGAGTAGAATACATTTACAACGTTGTCAATTTCATCACTCTAATGCCGAGTTAACGTTCGTTAAATGCTCCAAATGGTCAATACTTTTCTTTTTTGGTGAACAGCTGTGCGTAGTTTTAACAATATTAGTATCTTTGTTGATTAAAAGTGAGAACAATTAGGTAGCTGCTTGCCATCGTTTTATGTGCTGGCAATAAAACAGGAGGTAAATGAAACACGGTCCTACAAGGAAATGATCCGACAAGCTGATTTTGAGTACCGCCGCCATTTGGACAATTTGGAGAAATAATTATGCCTAATTACAGAGAATTGTTAGCGCAAGAAAGCCCGGAAATGCTGAAAAGCGAATTGAACAAGCGCGAGAGCATAAAATCTATGGTCGCCCTCGTTTTTGCAACACTCATTTTTGATGAATTTTTGGCTTGCTTAAATCTATCCGGCGTCACTATAGGCAAGGAGCCTGCGCTCGATGAGTTCCGCGCCTGGTGAGCCTTAAAACTGTGTCGGCTTCAAAGAGCCATTTTTTATGTTAGGTTTCTCATCAGGCCGGTAGGCCGTTCATGTCATCAATTATCAGTCTTCGCAAAACCAGTGGAGTAACATTTAAATAAATACCGTGTGTTGTAATGGCCCACGCTATCCGGGCGAGTTTATTAGCCAGTGAACAGGCCACAATATTAGAGTGCTTTCGTTCAAGCTGCTGCTTAACCCAGTCAGCCAGTTTTCCCTGCCGGCGCTCAATCTGTTGGTGCAGAGTACCAACAGTTGCCGGAGCGTCTTGTTACCCCGTTTACTGATACCCAATAAGGTCGTCTTTCCCCCAGTGCTGTACTGGCGGGGAACCAAACCCGTCGAGGCCGCAAAATCCCGGCTGCATGCATATTGTTTTCCATCACCCAGTTGTGAGGAAAGCACACTTGCCGTGATGGGACCAATGCCGGGGATTGTCATCAGCCGTTGTCCGGTATCATCCTGAGTAATTTCCTGTGACAGTGCGGTTTCAATCTCGGTGATTTGCCTGACCGGATAGTGATAATGCGCCTGTAACCGCAGTAATATTTGCACCAAATAAAGCGGAAGATGATGTTCGGCCAGAATAGTGGAGAGCCGTTTTATCACGGCAATCCCCTTGGGCATACTGATGCCAAACTCAAGCAGGAAAGCTTGCATCTGATTGGAGGTTTTGACTTTATCCCGGACCAGTGATTCCCGGACACGATGCAGCGCTCGCATGGCTTGTTGGGCTTCCGTTCTGGGCAGAACAAAACGCATTGAGGGTCATAGGCGGCTTCACAGATGGCTTCTGCATCAATAAAATCATTCTTGTTACTTTTGACAAAAGGACGGACAAACTGCGGTGAAATCAGCGATCCGCCTTGCCATGAAATGCACGCCAGCACAGGCTTCCATCACAACCGTTGCCGGAGAGCAGTCAGCTAAGAATTCCATTAATTTAGTTCGGGTGAATTTTTTACGCAGCAGAGCTTTTCCCGATTGATCCTGGCAATGGACATTGGACATGAAAGGAATGTTTGCCGAGATCAATGCCAATAAGTGAGGTGATGTCCATGATAGTAGCCTCTTATCAAAGATAATTACCTTGTTAATATACTGCCGCTAGGGTGAGGGCGGCCATCTCATTACGGTGGAGCATTTATGTTGCAGCAGCTTCTGTCAGATAGTGACCTAAGGTTCACCAGGCGAGAAACTCATCAAGGAACGGGCATCCTTGCCCATATTGATGCCGGATAGATTCAAGCAAGGCCCAACATTTGTCAAAATGAGTGTTGCAGAAACGAGGGTGACCATAGATTTTTATGCTTTCCAATTAAAGAATTTAGTTAAATCACTCTGTTTATTACTAACATTAATGCTGCCAAAAAACGGAACGCTATCACAAAAAGCAGATTTTGTTATCAGACTGTAAACTTCCTGCTTGACTAATGATGACCTTTATTTAAAGCTTGGAGTTATAACGTTTGAATTTCTGGAAATTGACGCTCATCATATAGAATATTTCCGATACAACGATTAACTAACCGGATCGAAATCTGGAAATTACACGTGAAAAGTCAGGTAACTGGCATTTTTTTAAAAACAGCAGTACCTATTTTTTTAACTTAAAAATTACAACGTTTGAAATTGCTTTTATGATGAAAATATCGTGTTCAAACCTAATGTTGCCGGGGAATAATTTAACTGAACAGGCCAACCTGTTGTACAAATGGGGTTTCGATGGCATTGCGCTATTTATGAATTATTGCCAATGGAACGAAGAGTTATATGAAGAAGTTCTGAATTTAAGGGAAAACACGGGCATTATTCCGTGTGAATTTGTCTTTACCGATGAGATTTACGGGCATTTAATGAGTGACAATATTGATCTCAGAAAAAAGAGCAGGGAAATGTATAAGCGAGCGGCCGAAATCAGTGGTGAAATTGGCGCGGCCACTGAGCTGGAATTTGCATACGGTACACAGAATCCGCTACCGTTGTTTCATCCCTATAAGAAAATGACAGAAACTGAAAAACAGGAGTTTCTTGAAATGTACAAAGAGGTTACCGAGCCTCTCATGGGATCAACAGGAAAAATGCTGTTAGAGGGGATTAATCGGTATGAAAGCCCTTATTTGAATAGCATCAAAGAATGCACAGATATTATTGATACGTTAGATAGGGAAAACACAGGGGTTTTAGCTGATTTTTTCCATATGTCAATAGAAGAATCAAACATCGCAGAAAGCATTAAATATGCTGGAGACGCTATTAAACATGTCCATTTAGGCGACAATAACCGTCTGCTTCCTGGCTATGGAACCATTGACTGGCAGGCGGGTTTTAATGCGTTAAAAGAGGTTGGATATAATGGTTTTCTCAATTTGGAATGTAGTACTTGTGGAGAGCCATCTAAGACATTGCCTGAGACCGCAATATTTTTAAAGAAAATGTTGAATTAGGGGATTTTGTGAAGCGTGTTTTTGAAATCAGTAAACCATTTTTTGAAATAGGTCCTAAAGCTTATTTGTTCGGAAAAGACGCAATAACATTGGCAGTAGAGGCTGACAAACTCTGTGAAAAATATGGGGTTGATATTATTTTCTCTGCTCAATACACAGATATAGCCCCAATTTCCAGTGCAACTAAGAATATAAAAGTGTTTGCGCAGCATATTGATCCTCTCTATCCGGGAAGGGGGGTCGGCGCGGTTTTGCCCGAAGCGGTAAAAACAGCTGGTGCCGTTGGCGTTCTGTTAAATCATACAGAAAAACCATTAACACTAGAAACGCTGACACAAACTATAAAAAGAGCAGATGAAGTGGGTCTGGCAACATTAGTCTGTGCCGGAAATTGTGAGGAAGCTGCCGCAATAGCATGTCTAAACCCGAATATGATTTTAGCTGAATCACCGGCATTAATCGGAAAGGGAAGACGTAACCAGCAAGATATGAGAGAGATTGAAAAAATTAATCGGGCCATACACCAGGTAAATCCTGATGTACTGATTTTACACGGGGCAGGTATAACCGATGAAAACGATGTTTATCGGATAATTAAAGCGGGAGCTGATGCCACAGGGTCTACCAGCGGTATTATAAAGGCAAAAGATCCGATTAAGATGATGGAAAAAATGATTGCTGCGGTTGCAGCAGCCTGGGAAGTCAGAGAGAGGGAGTGTTGATTATGGCTGTTTTTCATGACGAATTGAATATTGAAACGGGTAATACTGTGAGTTTTGACGATATTACTGAACAGGTACAGGAATGCGTAAAAAAATCAGGCATTAAAAATGGGCTTGTCAATGTTTTTTCACAGCACACCAGTTGTGGTGTGTTCATTCAGGAGGATTCAGAGGATGTAACGTATAGGAACATACCACTGTTACTCCAGGACATGCTAAACGTATTCG
Organism: Photorhabdus aegyptia; assembly: GCF_000612035.1. Lineage (NCBI taxonomy): Bacteria > Pseudomonadati > Pseudomonadota > Gammaproteobacteria > Enterobacterales > Morganellaceae > Photorhabdus > Photorhabdus aegyptia. The sequence goes on from NZ_JFGV01000009.1 coordinate 95,607, forward strand.
AAAAAATCATTCCGACATGTCAGCATGAGGGGCAATACCTGCATCCGGGGCCTATTCACACAAAAAATGCAGCGGAATTAAGAGGCGAAAAATCAGCGTGGATGTTGAATACAGACGGACATTTACGTTCAGTTTTACTGGGTCGCTCTGAGACAATTCCGCTTCTTGAAGGTGAAATGACATTAGGTGAATTCGGCCGGATTTATTTTTCAGATATGGATCAGACGAGAGAACGTAACCGTAGGGTACGTATACAGGTTATTGGTGAATAGGTTGATATTTTAATAAGAGCAGGAAAATAGCATGGGTATTTTAGAAAAAATGCGCCTAGATGAGAAAAAAATAGTTGTCACAGGCGGTGCCAGAGGGATCGGAGAACAATTAGCTATGTCTCTCTCTGAAGCAGGCGCAGAGGTTGCAATCGTTGATGTTGATATAAAAGCGGCACAAAAAACGGCAAAAGAGATTTTTCAGGCAACGAATAAGAAGGCGATTGCCATTAAAACAGATATTACCCAGCCTGATGAGATCAATGCAATGATTGACACGATTCTGAAGGAATTTGGTCGGCTGGATGTTGCGTTCTGTAATGCAGGAATTGGACACGTAGTCGCGGTAGAGGATGATACATTGAAAAATTGGAGTAACGTTGTCAATGTGAATTTAAATGGTGCCTTCTTAACTGCACAAGCGGCCGGAAAAGTGATGATAAAACAGGGTGGAGGTTCAATTATCAATATCGCTTCTATGTCAGCTCATATTACAAATATGCCTCAGAAAGAATGTTCATATGCGGCATCGAAAGCCGGTGTAATAGCCATGTCAAGAAATATGGCCGTTGAATGGGCGGATAGAAATGTGCGTGTCAATACCATTAGTCCGGGATATATAGCGACAGATATGACGTTGAATGATCCAACATTAGCACCATTAATCAGTCAGTGGGAAAAATTAATTCCGGTACGTAGGCTGGGAAAAACGGAAGACCTTGCGGCTATTGCTGTTTATCTTGCTGGTGACATGAGTTCTTATACAACAGGCGCGGATTTCCGCATTGATGGAGGCTACACATGCCTTTAACGTAAACAAATTGAGTAGGGATCTATTCGCTGATACAGAATAAAAATGAAAAATATAAAAAACCATTTTTGCCAGATCTTAAGAGATCGAGAAAATAACCTTAAACTGTTTCCCATAATACACAATAGATTATAAAAATTGAAAAGACGCTTGAAATATAACGTCTGTCTGATAGTGAAGTAAAACTAAGCTAAGTATTTAAAATTTTTGAATACTAAAAAAATATTTAATTGTAGGGTTTGAAATGAAACAGAATACGAGTGGTTTTTTAGAACGAATGGGTATACCCAGCACATTATCATGGGGATATTTGGGTATTTTGGCATTTATGATTGGTAATGGAATAGAAATAGGCTGGCTAAGCTCCTATCTGGTAGATAATGGATTAAGTATCCAGGACATTTCCACACTATTTAGTATTTATGGTATAAGTGTAGCTATATCTTCTTGGTTTGCTGGAGTATTTTTTGAGGCATTTGGGGCTAAACGAACCATGCTATTAGGCACAATTTTTTGTGTTGTTGGTACCACAGGTTTCGTCAGCCTGGGCTTAAAAGAAATGTCGTATCCACTTTTGTTGATAGCGCAAGCCATTAAAGGTTTCGGATATCCGCTATTTGCCTACTCATTTTCAGTGTGGATTGCCTATAGAAGTCCTGTTGTTAAACTCAGTACAGCATATGGATGGTTTTACTTTGTTTTTTCAGGCGGAATGCAAGTATTAGCCACTTTTTATGCGAGTTGGGCAGTAGAAGAATTAGGTCATATTAATACGTTATGGACAACACTGATATTTATTATTGTTGGAGCTTTTTTTGCTCTGGTTCTCAATCGCGATAACATTAAACCTCAAAGTAACAATAATACTCTTGGAAATATAAATGAAGTTTTGAAGGGAATAACTATTCTTAAGGAACATCCAAAACTATTTATTTCTTGTATCCTTCGAATCATAAATTCACTTTCTCAATACGCTTTTCCTGTTTATTTACCGGTATATATGATTTCTCAGGGTTTTACTACAACTCAGTGGCTAAGCATTTGGGGAAGCGCTTTTACGAGTAATATTCTATTTAATTTGGTCTGGGGGATAGCAGGAGACAAAATAGGTTATAAAAGGACGATTATTTGGTGTGGCGGGGTCCTAACTGGCGTTGCTTCATTGCTTCTGTTTTTTGCACCACAATTTGTTGGAGCAAATTACGCCATAGTACTCATATGTGGGATTTGCTGGGGAGCGGGTGTTGCAGGTTATATCCCGTTGGATGCGATGTCCGCTAATATGGTAGAAAAAGACAAAGGGGCTGTCATGTCAGTATTGAATTTAGGGACGGGTTTATCTGTGGTGATTGGCCCTGCCATTGTTGGTTTATTTATAAATAGCCTGGGATCAAGTGGCGTCACTTGCATCGTTGCTACGCTTTATTTTTTCGGTGCTTTGATTACTAATTTTCTGGATGAACCTGAGAGGAATTCTAAAACTATTATTCAGTCCGACGCCATTACAATGAATAAATTTCCAAACTCATAAATGAGTGTTCAATTGATTACGCATTAAAATTGTATATGGTTCTGTGTTCATAGACATTGGTAAGAAATTTTTTGTCCGTGTGTCTGTGATCACCCTCATTAATAATGGTTCCGGTGGAAAAGGTTTTGTTCACCGGAAATGAACACTGGTTCATGGAGCCAGTTTGAATCACTATCATAAACCAACGGAAGAAGTAAGATATGATAATAACTCAAAACGACTGGCACTCAGCAGATATTATTGCTGAATTGCGTAAACGTGGCACAACACTTGCCGCATTATCACGGGAATCGGGACTGAATTCATCGACATTATCAAATGCATTAGTTCGCCCATGGGCTAAAGGAGAAAAAATTATTGCTGACAGGCTCGGAATAGATCCTTCAGTTATTTGGCCCAGTCGATATTTTGATAAAAATGGAAATCCCATTAAGAGAAATGTCCGAAATTGTTATAAATAATTTGGTTAATTATAATGATAAAAATTCTATCTACTCTTGATTCAAATTCAATATGATTATTCCAAGGTGTAAATATAAAAAAATATGTTTCATTAGAGCAATCTATGTATAACTCAGATCTTATATGAGGCTTTCTTTGAAAAAGCTAAGGATATTCAGAATCATTGTTGAACTTTATTTCATTGGTCTGTGATATAAATGAAGACGTTTATAGTGCTTTTGCCACACATGATGAGAAAAAGAACATTGATGTTGTGAATAACCCATAATTGATTAGAAAAACTTTCAAATATTTATTCGAGAGAATAGTAAGTGTAATTCAAGCGTTACCTTTGTACTTTATTTATATGTTCTAATTAAGTCAGGTAGCGCTTTTCTAAGCTGTTTTTCGTACATATAAGTTTAGGGTCTGTCCTAAGTAACTGCTCCTAATTATGCTACATTTTGGCTCTAGGATAGAGGGAGATAAATGCTTCACTTGCCTGAGAAGTTACCACCTGTACCGGCAGCTCTTGTGAATAATGGAGTTGCCCAGTATTAGCGTGATGTTTTTCACTCTTCGGTAATGGTGTTTCAGCTTTTCCAGCGTGAATTCTGAAACATAAAGCACCTTATCAGTTCCCGTATGGATAGATAATACTTACAATTGTTTCCCGGAGTCACCTGTTGCCCCTCCTATGTTCAATCTGCCCCGATTTTCGGATTGAGATAGATATCGACTTTATCCTCATAGAAAACAGTGTGCTCGTAGCTGCATGTTGCTAGGGTTTCATAGAGTTGAGCTATCTTTTCCTCACGGTGGGAATCTCGGATATTAAGTGTGGGTGCTGTTCTGCGTTAGACAAGACTAATTTTAGGCAACCAGAGCCTGACGCAAATACTGTTGTAGGTGCTCTCCAGCACGTAATACGTGATGTTGCTCGTACGCACCATCGTATGATGGCGGTCAGCATCAGTTATATCACTGAACGGCAATCTGTTCATAGAAACGCTATTCCTATGCTTTTAGGCTATTGACTACGGATTTATGCTAGGCCAGTTTCTGTGTTTCCACAAGAAGTTTATGACATGTATGCTGATAAAGGATTACATGTTTCTTTTACAGAATATGGATCTATTGCTGCGGATGTAAATAAAAGTGCTGCTGAAAATCTTGATGGTAAAAATAGCGATAAAGATTTGGTTGAATCTTGGATTAATAAATATCTTCATTATCAGCGTCAATTTGAAATAATTACGAAAGGTTAGGTTTTTACACCATAGGTTATTCAGAGTTGTTCGTTTATAATTTAGAAAAAATTAAAAAGATAGAAGAACTTCAATATAAAACGGGAAAAGACTATCCGGTTTGAGTTGAAAGGGCCGGTACTGATTTTAACTATTCTTTGATTTTTAAAATAAGAGTTGATGGTGTAGCCGGTTAATAAATTAAATCATTGTGAAACCAAACTGTGAAAACTGAAATAAAATTAATCCAAGGGGAATTCAATGAAGTTATCAGATGGTTAAATGGCCGTAGAGAGTTTATTTTCGATATGCATCAGGCAACTTATGGAGATGATGGAATAGTCCTCCATTACTTTTTTGAATATATTCTTTGTGACTATAGATTCGATTTGGCAGAAATTTATATTAACATTTAAATATAAGGAAAATAATATGGGACTCAATAAATCTATTTCAGCCGAAAGATATGCGTGCTACAAAATCCAACAATTGTATGCAATGGAAGTGCTTAAAAATTTTGAAAACTGTCATTTCCAACGTAAATTGTGGATAGAAAAAGCTTTGTGAAGTCGTAATTCTGCGGCTAGTTGGAAGGAAAATATTGATTCAAAAAATGATGTTTATTAGTCAAAAGTTGTTACAAACAATGATTTCTTGGATCAACGTTTTGGTAGTCAATTTATGTTGATGGTTATGAGATGGTTTATAAGTGATAACATAAAAGTAATTTCAATTAATTAAATTAATAGTTCAATATCAGTTGAATATAAAAACACTGGGAATACTAATAGTCCAGTAACATTATCTTGAGTAATATGACAGGATCGATAGCCGGTCGGTTATTGTTGTGACAGTACAACGGGGCAACTTATTCGCGGATAAATTCGAAGTTTTTGATGAGGTTAATTATTCTTAGAATGTTTATCAGCAAGCTACTTCGGTAAAAGGTACCGTATGAAGTATGTCGTTAAAAATATCTGAGTAGGATAGATGGAGAGTTAATGAAACGAACGATAAAGGGGAATTTAAGATGTGCTCAATTGTAAATGGATTTAATACAGGTCCATGAAATCGGGTTAATTGGTTTATGCCAGATAGGCATCAAATCGTTTCTCAAAAGGACATAGAGGCGATTTGGCGCTTTTTTTATCTTGTAGTTATATTCTTATGGAAATTGCCACAGGATGGATTACAGAGCGAATATGGTAAAAGTGACATGGATCTTCAAAGGATCCAGAATATTTTACCAGTATCCAATATGTTCAATATTGTGTTATCAACATATCCACTGGATAGATCCAATAGAAGATCCTTTAATAGATCAAAAAAATCCCAAATAGATCCCTGTAGCTGGAAAGCCTTGTGAGAGAAGGTCTACGGAGAATTTCAGTGTTTTTGAAAGGGGAAGATTGTGTGATCAAATAGGGAAAAAGTGTGTTTGAGAGGGAAAATGGTGAGTTTGAAAAGGGGATTTGGTGAGTTCTAGTGGGAAAAATTGGGATTTATTCACATTAGCCAATGTGGCTGTCAAAAATTGTAAAAACTCCTTTTATAACAATGTGATAAAAAAATACCTGCTTGATAAGTCACTCAATAAGTATACATTTTATTCACAACCATTGTTTTCGGACTATTTCATATTGCGTATTCTTTATGCTTATTTTTTGTGCCTCGCCTATTCCTAATTATAGTCGCGGAAAAAATTTATCCACATATCCAAAGGTAAGATCCAATAGTAAACCTACAAGATCAAAAAAGAACCATTAATAGATCCCCGATCTTTTAAGCCCTTGTTACATCAGGCTTTCAAGAACAATAGGTGAGTTTGAGAGGGGAAGAAATGTGTTTGGAAGGGGAAAAAGTGAGTTTAATAGGGAAAATGGTGAGTTTGAAACGGTGTTTTGGTGCGTTTGAGTGGGAAAAATGAATTTTTATCCATACAGAAGAAAAATACGGTGGATCTTGCCTAAAAAGATTTTTGTTATTAGTAAGATAGACGGGAATTTTCGTAGAATCATTGATCTAGACCTGTCACAGTTTATACACAGCACAATCTTGAGAACTAAGTTACCTTTGCTTGTCAATAAAAAAATTAAATGGTATTTGTAAGATAACATACTGATAAAAAACAATAAAAAATAAATAGCGACAAAATGGGTGCGTTTGAGCGGGATTTTCCAATGCGTTTATTTTATTCTCATGTTACATTTTTGCTAACGATCTGGGTGGGGCTCTGATCGTGAGTAAAAACAGTAGATTTATATTAGGGGGAGTCATCTCTGATGGAAAATTACGTCGATACAAATGGGGATGTAGGCGTTGACACAAGTGGAGCAGGAAACAGAGGAACAATCCGTCTCTTCAAGGACGCAATCCCAGACTCAGCAAAGTCTTCTCTGGGTAAGCTCACTGTTACCAAGGCCACAACGATACAGCCGGTTTCATTGCTAAGACTGGGAGTTTTCACGCCGAGTTCACGGGCAAATGGTGCGGATGGCCCGGAGCTTGATGTGAGTAGCAGTTTTTCTAATCTGGAAATTGCTCGAAGCGAAGGCTACACAGATGTGAAAATCACGGGTCCTCAACTCAATTATTTCCAAGACTTCCGTTGTTGGATGGCAATTATACATTCGTTCAGTACCAACCCGGATGCTCTGAAAGGAAACAGGATCCGATTAAAATTTACAGAGTTTGGGGAAAAATGTGGTTATCCGTCTAAACGCTTTGATTCCCGACTACGCCAGGATATCGGGAATTCTTTAACTCGTATACGTTCTAAAACAATTACTTTCACAAAAAATCCTGATGCAAAAAAATTCATGGTAACTGGTCTCTTGAATAAAGCAGAGTTCGATGCCGAAGCAGATATAATCATACTTGAGGCGGATGAGCGTCTGTGGGATTTATACACTTCCGATCACTTAACATTGTTACGGCGTAAGCCGTTAGATGCCCTCGTTCGGAATGAAACAGCGCAAGCGATTTATACCTACTTTGAAGCTTTACCCAAACCACCGGCTCCAGTTGCTTTCGAAAGATTACGTAATCGTTTGTTAATGCATGGTCGTATTGCAGATCAGAACAGAAAGATCCGGATTGCGTTAAAGGCTTTAGAGGACATTGGTTATCTGAAATACCGGCTTAGCAAGAAAGGTTCAAAAGAGTCATCAATCGTGATTATTGATCGTAATCCGAAACTTTATTAAAAGGGATTTTTCCCACTCAAACGCACCGGCCTTTTGAGGTTGGTGTTTCCCATTCAAACACACCACTAGTTCTCTACGAGTGGTGCGATGGTACTTTAGTTTGTCCTTCCAATTTTCCCACTCAAACGCACTGTTAAAAGCGTTTTTTCTCTATAAATATATTAAAAACAATATGTTATATATTAATTTTTCCTAAATGAATAAGAGTAATACTATTTTTGGTGAGTTTAAGTGGGAGAATTACGGCCTGAAAATGGTGAGTTTGAACGGGAAAGCGTTAGATGGGTTTATGTGGGAAAGAAAGTAATCCTACTCTAAAAGCCGCTAAGAACGAGGCTTCAGCGATCATTGGTGAGTTTGAAAGGGAAGTGTGTGATAGCGTAGCTGAGTGGGAAAAGCCGAAAGTATCATGGTGTATTTGGGTGGAAAGAAATGCTATTGTTCAGAAGTGAGTTTGAGAGGGAAATATTTCCGAGTGATCGTATTAATATTTTGTTAGAAAATAAGGGGATGGGATAGTTACATTGTCATGATAGAAGGTTTCTATGTCACAACCATCATTTGGAAAATAAATAAAGTTTTATATAGACAGGTAGCGGAGAACTGCTCTTGATATACAGTTTGTTAAAAGTGCTGGTAATGATTCGTTTTTGACTGTGAATTTCACTATCATTCCTCTTAATGAACAGAATAGCTTAGCCGTTTGGGATGAGAAAATGACCACCCAATTGCTGCGGTATGAGTTGACACTATGCTGTCCTGTTCGGATTAGCAAAAGAGCTGCGAACAAATTTTCATGGTGAAGGAAAAAATAAGGGACTTACCATGATTCACAATAGATCTTCTGGCTGTGGGATTTATATCTCTGATGGTGGAAGAATGATGAAGCATATGATTAATCACCCTCAGCGGATAGAGTTCGGTGATTTTATACTCAACTGGCAGTTCCAAGCATGGGATATGAGTGTCAGTGATGTACTTTAGACGGTATCAAAAAATCTTGATTTATCAATTTGTTACTTTATGATCAATGGGATTGACTCCGTTTTCCAAGCGGTTCCTGTGTATGGCTATCACTCATTAGTTAACTATAGGGGTTGGTTTGCCATTTTATCCAGACAAGAGATTGAGTACCAACGCGAGTTTTATCTTCTGAGAAAAGGAAGATAATCCTGATCGTATTCCATATTCAACGCTAACAGCTGACCTTTCTTACCAGCATGGTTTTGTGAGAGAAAATTCCATAATCACCTAATGTACAGAGAATTATCGTTATCACCAGATTACTAGTCCAACATACAAAAATAGAAGGTAAACGGATAGAGTCGTACCTGAAATTCCGTGCAGTTGATCAAGTTTTGATTAGTGTCCACTTCACTATTGGTAGCTGGAATTCATCTTTGGTAAGTCAAAGAGAATTGACCCTATTTTGACTTTAGTTTTTGGTTGGAAGAAGTGGGGAATTACAGCGATATTAGAGGTAAAGGAGGTCAAATAGAGTTTTAGCGATGATTTTTTTTGAACTACATTGTATGTTGGACTAATTGTGTATTTTTTTACCACCAATTTTTAATCTATTGATGTTTTGAAAAAAACGCCTTCATTTGGCTCCAGCTTTTAATGAAGTGATGGAGCACTATCTGGAATTCAACACGTTTGATATAGGGCCGTTCGATTTTGCTAGACACCGCAAATAGGCTTTAAGACTCTGGCACGTCGTACAGACATGCTGGTTGCGTTGTGAAATGGTCACATTAGATGATGCACTAGACGTTCTTAATGGGCGAAGCTGATATCGAAAAAAATGAGACAAAAAACGGCTACGTACGCCGAAAGACCTGGATAAGTCTGTTTTAACGCTGGCAACAGTTTGTTTCCTGCTCCTAAATGAAAATATGGGTGGGAAATTTCTATATTTTCAAAGGTTCCCCGCAAACTGACTGAAACCATCGCTCTCATCAAATGAAATTACCCGATCTTCCGATAACAACTTTCATGATGAAATAGTGGAACGAGAGCATAAAATCCGAGAGGCATCAGAATTAATGGGCTAGTCGGAGTACGGTTGGTGGTTCTATATTAGCTATAGCAACATAAACACCAATGTAGTGCCCCACACATTTCATGCTCTCGTATAACATCTGAACGCACTGGAAGAATCATCCGGTTTAAAATTATTTTCCTGGTAAGTGACTGAGTTACTTTCTATTACCGAATTACTTTTAGAAATGAATTCACATACAGGATTTGCTGACGGATTTACTCACGTCAGTGACGAGCTGAAGCCTGCATATAGGTCCAGAATCCTTCATCAGACCGAGTGTGCAAAAAATGTACTTCTGTGCGTTTCGGCTTCAGACCTCTCTTATATATAATTAACGCTATGAACTGAGCTGAATACCTAACGAAAACCCGCCGGAGTAGAAAAATGAGTACATTATCTTCCTTCAAGGATACCACCAGTGTTTCAACACCTGTTGAGGTTCTGGTTCATTGGTCTGAATCAAAAGTTTTTCCGGTTAAAGAAGCTACATTCCCGTTTGCCATTTTTGAAAGAATGGCAAATAAAGCAGCCTCATTAGTAAATGAGGGTTACGATAAAACAAAAGTCACTGTTAAGTTTGATGATGGTAATGAATATATCTGCCGTATTGATTTAGCTGTTAATGATGAAAAAGGATTTCGTGATCATTGTATGAAAATGATTACTTTTGCTGATTCTCCTAAAGGCGAACTGTATTGCGATACAATCGGTGTCACCCTTTTAAATTATATACGTTGCATCAAGTGGCCAGAATAAATAAGAATTAGTATTATAAACACCCAGACTATTTATATATCCACGTTAAAGAGCGCGTCATAATAAGACTACATCAACTCATAGAGCCTTGTTATGTATAATTACAACCCATTACTACACAGGGAGTTGTGCAAAGTGTATCACTATTTTGGAAAGTTATTTAGCGCCAAAGAATCGCCCCCGCAACATAGCCGTGAGAGCAGCGTAATGACTGAACAAAAATACGCTTGATAGCTAAAAATAGAAGGAGAGACTGCTTTCTACTTGGATGAAAAAAATTTTGACCCTTTCTTAACGGTAAATTTTAATTTATGGATTTTTAAGTAAATATTATTTACTCCGTGAAAGGGTTTTTATTTTTATAATAATTACTCTTTAATATTCAATTTATTATTGTTAACATGTAACAGTGCACTGCCGTACAGTCAGGAAGGTAAATGAATCTGAATTATAGTAATCCAAGCTTTATTAGTTCTTGTTAGTTGTAGTAAGAAAATCTGTATTTAGCAGATGGATTGGCAACCAATGCTTAAACATCTTCGTAGTCAAGGGACAGAATAAGTAAAGAAGATGAGTCTGAAGAACATCCATAGTATTACTATGGTTAGGTTTATTTAGTTACAAAATTGAATTTAATTAATCGGAGCAGAATTATGAACATTATTCAGCATATTGGAGCAATTTGTTTTGGCTGGATTCGACCATCAATGCGCCCACTTTCTGACTGGCTGGTAATTTACAAAGAACAATTAAATTTACGTGGCTTGAAGACGAAAACTTTAAAAGATAAGTATTCTATTCTGGAACGAATAGATTCAGTGCTGGGTGACATTCCAATTGGCTCAATTGTCCCACATGATGCTGCGAAATTTATTCATATATATGTTTTAGCGGGAAAAAACAGTGCAGCAAGAAATGCTTATATTTTATTACGTGATATTTTCAGGACGGCACAGGAAAATCGCTGGATAACAATAAATCCTACTGAACCATTGAAATCCCCGAAAACACCTATAAAGCGTGTGCGTTTGATATTACCAGAGTGGCAACGTATTTATAATGCCGCACAAATTTTTTGTCCCGAATATGCACATCACGCCATGTTACTTGCCATGATCACGGCTCAGCGGCGTGGTGATATTTCAGCAATGCGCCGTGATCACATTTTTGATGATCATTTGCATATCACTCAGGAAAAGACGGGACAAAAAGTCGCTCTGCCTCTTGATTTATACTCTGCGGAACTCAATCTGAATTTGAGGACAGTGATTGATATGTGTCCGGGAAAAGATTATCTATTAGGCAACCGCCGAGTTAGTCCCTGGTCACTAAGTTTCTGGTTTGCTCATGCGCGAGATATTGCTTATTCCCTTGATTCCTGGGAAGGTGATCCCCCATCATTTCATGAGCAAAGGTCTTTATCTGAACGTTTATACAGAGGACAGCATGTAAACACTCAACGACTACTCGGGCATAAATCTTCCACTACGACTGCTCTGTACGACTGTGATAGAGGACGAGAATATCTGAGACTGGTGTTATAAGCACTATATTCAATGACATAAAATACTAACTAATTAGAAAATAGAGCGCTTACCTGCCGAGCGCTCTAAGATAGCTTGACTGATAATTATTTTTTTATCAATACAGTTAAACTCTGCTTACTTATTATGTGAATCCAAGAATTAAAAAAATATAACCGAATTATATCGGACAAAATTATCCTAACTATGACAAAATAGGTAAATAATTTTTCTTTTATGTAAATAAACCAAATTTAGTTTAGATTATGTGTTTTTTATAGGGAAATTTTTATAGAGACTGTAATTAAATTTGTGCAAAATTTTTAATATAAACCAATTAAGTAATTAGAGAGTATTTTGATGGAAAATATCGATTTAGCTAAATATAGAATACACAACTTTGTTTCTATGTATGGTTATTTCAAAGTAAGTTTAAACGACAATAATTATGCATGACTGAAAGAGCGGTTGTCAGCAATATATAGTGTTTGTTGAGTCTGAACGTTTTCTTGTCAGCTTAGGCTAGAGCTGATTAGGAAAAACATTTAGCTTTAGGCGATGAAGCAATATGGAGGGATGATGATAAATTTCACCATTCAGAGAAGGATTTTTCTTATGGAAAAGAGAATCCTGTTACGCTTGTTGATTGCAATGGTGATTATGGACTGGAAGATGGATTACCAGTACTTAGATTAGCTTTTATAAACAGTATAACCTGAACTATGTGGCTATTAGCAATATGGTTCCATATGCTTTCCGGTCCTTGTTTCGTCCGAAAAGTCCGCTCAATTAATACATCGAGGTGCATGTGTCCACCTTTACCTATTACAGACCTCTATGTGCTGGCAAATATAAAAGAACTGGGCACTTTTAATGGGCCTGTATTTTTAATGATTCTTTCACTTATTCTTTGCTATGGAACAACACCACGCTGGCGTTATCTCCAGAATCTCAAATTGGCAGCAGTGATAACGGTAGTTGTACAACAGACCTGTGTCATTGAAGCCGCTGTGCAATTTACAGGGTAACTCTGTGTGGTTGTGCCCTAATTGTATCCTCTGACAGGTTCAGTACTTACTACCATTCTCAGCTTTCAGTATGTTCCTGACTGCATTTCGTCACCAGAGTACCCTAACATAGAATGTGAAAACTAATTTCACTCGGGAGACTCTATATGAATTTTGAAAAGGAATTGGCTGCACATAATCTTGTTCACTTTGGCTGGCAGCTGGAAGAATTTAATCACACGTTACTAAACGAAAGTCATGTTGTCTACTTTCGTGATTTCAAAAATGTCTCTGAGCGTGTAGTAACGCTGAATAAGGCGTCTTTTAGTGACAGTGCCATACGCACTACAACTAAAATGGATCACTTAGTGAGTGTAATTACCAATAGCATCAAAATCTGGAAAGCCAGAGTGTTACACCCGCGTGAAAATGCTGTTTTCACAGATGCATTGACGCAGTACATCAAAAACATAATTACCTACCGGCTGTTTGTTCAAGCAGCAGAACCTGATGAACGTTTTCATATGATCATTAACATTTACGGTACCAAAAAACGTCACGAGGTGAACATTCGCCCGGTGATAGCACGGTCAGAATCTCTGATCCTGACTCACAGAGAATTTCGGAATTTTTCAGAAAACGTATTTATTCACGACCGAACCCATAATCCCCGTTGGTTTAAGTAAATTTATTCTGTCGAAACAGATACAAAAAGTGATGTGATAAATAGTTCATTACCTAACTGGCCCAATAGGAGCGAAATCACAGCTTCGTTCCCATTGAGCCAACTGGGACGTCTGAACGTTATGTCCATCATGAAAACCTTACAGACGGGCGACAAGCCAGCCAGCTTGGCCCAGGCGATAACGGAAATCGGTCGCGCAGATAAAACTATTCACATGCAGACCTACCTCGACGATAAAAACAAACGGCGTAAAACGTTGCAGTAGCTTAATCGTGGAGAAGGACGGCTGCTGTGGCCAGAAATGTATTTCATAGAAAACGAGGTGAACTGAGACAGGCATATCGTGAAGGGCAGGAAGACTATCCGGTTCAAGACGAAGATATGAAAAAGTTATCTCCGCTACAATATGGACATATCAACATGCAGGGACGTTACTTTTTCGCAGTTCCGGAAGCCGTCAGCAGTGGGGAACTAAGGCCATTCAATAAAGATGGTTAACGCAATTGACCGATTAACAGCGTTTACTCCCCAAACCCCAGTTGACACACTACCGCCCCTAGACAGTTACCCAGTATTTATAGAATCTAAGTAACTGATTAATGGAACACTCTCATCAATCCAGAAATTGGTGGTTGACCACGAAGAATTAAGACTTACCCTTAATTGTTAAGATTAATTTACAATTTTTAAAATACAAATATGATAGAAAATAAATTCATGTATTTGAATAAATTGTATATAATTCAACAGAAAAGCTAGGGGTTTTGATAACCATTTAACATATTGTTTGAGTATAGTCAGACGCATCGCGATATGAAACCAATCAAACACATGCTGGGATTCGGATATAAGTTAAATTGAAGCTCTCTAAGATTATTTGCACCATCAAATAGACATGTAATTTGCTGATTAGCCTGCACTGAGAGCATAAAAAGCTGTAGGGCACTTGTAGTAAAATGATTTTGCTCAGGTGAATTTTTTATACAGAAGGGCTTTTCTTGATTTATCCAAGCAATGGACATGGAAGGAGTTTTTCATTGCTGAGTCACATTATGTGAATCTACCAATCATTACAATTGGAAAATAAATGTAGATTCAAATACAGCCATATTTAAATTGCAAAAGATGTAAAGTTGTTATTTTAACCTCAGTTTCGTTTAAAAATAGCGATATCACAATCCCGTAAATTCAAGCTCAGTTTTTTAGGTTGGAATGTATAAGCAATTAAGCCAGCGACGATTTCCAATAAAAAACCGAGCTGACTGTGGTGTCTTGAATGCGCTATCTGCGAA
>NZ_JFGV01000008.1:0-110512 GCF_000612035.1 Photorhabdus aegyptia
GGCGTTTGGATAATGTGATAACGTTGTAACCGCTAAATTAACGTGACACAGAATTCTGAACGCCCTCTCCAAAAATGATGACGATGCTCAATCCAAACTTCGAGCGTGTCTAGAAAGCAATAAAAGCTCATCTTACCTGATGAGCTTTTATTATCCGTGAAAATGATTTTGCTAGAGCCACGTGTCATGATGAACGATGATATTATTCATAACTAACCCCTACATCACTCGCATTCAGATTAATATCCTCAGTCAACGCTTTACCATTTATTTTACGGCTATTGGAGACTTTACCATCAAGATTCCCACGCAATAAGTTGAGGCATTGGGAATTTCTGCGGTGACTTTTTGTTTTAACGCTTGATTTAATTTGGCGGTAAGTTTAGCTATATCACCATCATCTAAAACATCATCGCCAGATTGTGTCGCGATAAAATTAGCTACCACAGAGGCTATTGTTGATGATTGGCGTAATGCCTTATTTAATATATGAGTAGAGATATTTTCTGGTGGAAATCCTTCCTGTAAACTCTTATCTGTTTCATATTTTTCTTGACTTACCACATTAGCATTATTACTAATCACTCCCTTGCCGTCGCGATCCATCTTGAAATCCATAGGGTATAGGTGTCCGCCTGTTTAACCAATATGTTGTGGGGCGCCGCTAGGTATACACGCAGGTATGATTGCTGGCGGACGTGCAGATGATGGCGTAGTCCCGTTGTCGATCTGTATTGTTGCTTTACTCTCGCTTACCGGCAATTTGATACTTTTGGTTGCCGCGGCCGTATTACCATATTCGTCTTTAGAAATAACAATCACGAAAAGTGTTTCTGCGGCTAATGCTGTGATGTTGTAGTATTTTTTGGTGTCAACTTTCGCCTGCCAGTTAACCAAATCGCCATCAAATGGTATCTTTATCCCATTAACATAAACACGCGTTGTCGCAATTTTACTTGTATCCTTCGCCGTACCAGAAATTGTCAGCGTAGTACCGGCAAGAGATGCATTCAATACTAACATCGGGGGCAGCTTATCTGTACGTTGCACCGGTGGTACTGTTTTTCCGTCTGAGTAGTCCAGTATTTCGTCGGACAATCGGGGAACCCGGGTTGCTAGGGTTCTGTTATTGGTGGCGAATTCATAAGCGTATGCGTACCGAAGCAGATCGTTGTCGCTGTAAGCTGGGCCAATGAATGTTAAGTTAACAGGAATACCCGTATCCTTCATGGTCCCCATGCTTACTGAAACACTTGGGATGCCCAAGTGACGGAGAACATAGTTGGTGTTCGAGTAAAAGTTACCGTTCTGCCATGCTTCTTCGTACGAGACATCATTGATATCTGCGTTAGCTTTACCGATGTTGCCGTTTGCGGGAAAAACAATGAGATCAAGTTTCTCCGCCTTCATCCAGTTCTCAAGGTCTATCTTTCGCGTTTCTTCGAGGCCGCGGAGCATAGCCGCAAAACCCGGTAGTTTCTCGATGGGCTGGACTCCAGCTTTGATTGTGTCGATGAGCAATTTATAATCTGAATCTCGATTAAATCCGCGACATGCATCGACGGATGCTGGCGGATTTGGAAATACTGTCGCCGGGTCAATCTTAGTCCAAGAAGGGAAATTTGGGTCTCCTACGCTCTTGAGGAACTCTTCGGCCGCATAGGAATTTATGTAGTTAAACTCCAATTCCACCCAGTTGAGCGGAATAAGTCCGCGCTCTTCCATTGTTCTGGTACCTACACGGTCCCCCTCATAATTATTCTGGAGTGGGAAATCGATTTCAATCACCTCAGCGCCAAGCGTACGAAGGTCGGCAGCAGCCTTATCCCAAAGTTCAATGATAGACGGCCTGACGCGAACGGGATCACTGCCGCCAAAATCTTTGCCAATGTACATCTTTGGAACGCCAACTCTTCGTCCTTTCAGCGAATTTGGGTCCCTGAGTTCAAGATAGGTTTTAGGGCGTATTGAAGTCACCGCAGGGAGTTTGACAACCTTCTGATGACGCCAGAGGTCTCCCTCTGTGATTGGATCATCAACTACTACCACATCCAGGACTCGAAGCATATCCTCAACAGTACGTGTATGCGGGACAACCACATCACGTATAGGGTACAGAGGCCAATTGCCTCGGGTTGAGATCAATCCACGTGAAGGAGTATAGGCCGCCAGAGCATTATTAGAAGCAGGTGAACGACCAGACGACACGGTTTCCTCTCCCATACCGAAGGCCGCAAAATTTGCGGCCGTTGCAGTAGCCGAACCGTTCGATGAACCGGAAGACCATGCGGCCGTAAGATAGTCGGCGTTGTAGGGACTTTCCGCACGACCATAAACACCTCGCTGCATTCCCCCGGCTGCCATCGGAGGCATGTTGGTCTTTCCGATGAGAACTCCACCAGACTCCCGAATCTTTTTAACCGTGAAGGCATCATCTTTTGCCATCAGCTTTTTAAAGGCGGGCGAACCCGCCGCTACGGTGAGACCAGCAACCATATAGCTATCCTTAACAGTGTAAGGGATTCCGTGAAGAGGCCCGAGTATTATGCCCTCAGACCGCAGACGGTCTGCCTCCGTAGCCTCCTCAAGCACTCTTGGATTTAAGACAGGAATAGAGTTCAGTTTTATGCCATTGAGATCGTAGGCATATACTCGGTTCAGGTACATTGTCGTCAATTCGACACTCGACAACGCACCAGCCTCCATCGCTTGCTGCATCTGTTTGATGGTTGCTTCTTGCAACGAAAAAATCCGCGTGTTGGATGCATCAGTCGTTGGCATAAATACCGCGCTAATGAATAATGAGCCCATCACTACTAGCACGCTGTTGGGTATGTTCCCGGTGAACTTCCTTAACCAGAACAACCACGCATTACATGTAATAGATCGGCCTGACCGAATGGCGGTTATACTTTCTAAATTCATAATTAATCTCCAATAATGGGTGAACTGAATGTGGTTAAATTAGAACTTAAATATGAAGATAAATAAGTCATTACGCCATTCGGAAAAGCAAACTTGACAAAATTAGGGATTATTCCATTAGACCCCTAATACAGAGTTTTTGAATCCAAGATATTTTCTTGTGCCATTATTATGCTGCTTTTACGATGTAGTTAAATGCGATATTTCGTGGTCTTGACACTCCTATATAGTTCTTATCTACTGGCCCGGTATTACCATTAATAAATTGAACTCTTGCTGAAATATTGTCATCTTGGGGAGTATCCCATTGTAATTTTGTAAGACCATTGAGTGCAAAGGTAATAGTATTAGCATCAAGACTTTGTAGCAAATAAGACCCTTCTTGCCATGACAATAATGAACGAGATGGATCTACCCCTCTATTATCATCCCAACCACGAATAAATTCACCTCTTAAATCAGGTAATCTGCCATCAGGATAAGCTTCTGCTAACTTCGGATACTGTAATATATTAAAAGCGGAACCATTATTTCCACGCAATGAATTGATGATTTCCTGAACTAGCTTTTGTGTCACGGCCAATGTCTCATTATTGCCAATTTCATTGGTCAGTTGAACAATGCCTTTTTGTGTTAATGAGGCATTGGGAATTTCTGCATCACCATCATCCAGAACATCATCATCAGATTGTGTCGCAATAAAGTTAGCGATAACAGCGGCTATTGTTGATGATTGGCGTAACGCTTTGTTTAATATATGTGTAGAGATGTTCTCTGGTGGAAATCCTACCTGCAAACTCTGATTTTCCTCATATTTTTCTTGACTCACTACATTAGCATTATTACTAATAGAAAAAGCTTTAAAATCATTTTTTTGGCTCATATTCCCCTCTTGAATTAAACTTTTTTCCCATGTAATCAATATATTAAATTATCGTATCGATAACTCTATTTATTGGTGCTAATCATAGTCTAGTTAAAAATAATAATAATGGATTATTTTTATAAATTACATGGTTAATTATTTTTGTATAAGTGATGGATAAACAGATTAATGAGTGTGAGTTATTGCCTTTCTATTTTTCTGGAAAGTTAATGTATAAAATAATAAAATTAAAATATGAAAATATTTTTATTTGAATAATAACCAAAAGAAAAACAGGATAAAATAGATAGTAATGACTGGGTAAATGTTTTTTCAAATTTGAAAAATGACATTTCAATGTTCTGCTTTGATTTTATTTTTAATAAATATATCAATATGCATGTTCATTTCTTATTTAATATAAGCATGCATATTTAAATATTTCACCGTCCTTAAACCCAGGGATTTAATATTGGTACACCGGTCAATTCAAAATCAATCACATTTCGTGTGATGACAGTCATACCATGAACCAGCGCGGTGGCGGCGTAGATGACGTTCAAATTCAGCCAACGCACCAAACAAGTGAAAAACGTAGGTTTTCTTTACCTAGTAGCAAAGCGGAGATTTCATGATATAGTATTAAAAGGTATTACCTTCTAATATTTAGGTGGAAGAAAATGGCAACCTCAGTAAAACTTGATGATAACTTGAAAAGTCGGATCCAGTATTTGGCAGAAGTGCGGCATCGTTCAGCTCATTGGATAATGCGTGAAGCTATACGTGACTATGTAGAGCGTGAAGAAAAACGTGAAGCTTTCAAACAGGATGCATTGCGTGCCTGGGAAGCGTATCAAGAGAATGGACTACACCTGACACTTGAAGAAGCGGACGACTGGTTAGCTAAGCTCGAAGCAGGAGAAGATGCGGAGTTACCTGAATGCCACGTTTGATTTGGTCTCCACCTGCTCTCTCTGATATACAGCGGCTCTATGGTTTTCTTGCTAAAAAAGACAAAGACACTGCTCGTCGAGCTATTAAAACAATACGTGCTGGCGTGAAAATGCTGGCACGTCAACCTGAAGCGGGACGCCCTGCTGACGATATGGATCCGGAATTCCGAGAATGGCTTATTGATTTTGGAAGTAGTGGCTATATCGCCTTGTATCGGATTGAGGGTGAAACAGCAACAATTTTTGCTGTACGGCATCAAAAAGAGGCCGGATATTAAAATCAGACAGATGACTGCTAATGAGAAATAATCACTACTACCGGTTTTATCACCTACTACCCAACATGAATATTTAAATATTTCACCGTCCTTAAACCCAGGGATTTAATATTGGTACACCGGTCAATTCAAAATCAATCACATTTCGTGTGATGACAGTCATACCATGAACCAGCGCGGTGGCGGCGATTAGTGCATCACGTTCTGAGCATGGATCAGGGACATGCAACCGGGCACACCGCTGAGCTACAGCCGTATCTACTGGCAAGATCCGACCAGTAAATTCCGGTATTACATGGTGGTTGAACCATGAGCGCAATAATGCCCCCTGGGTTATGTCTCGTCGTTCAATCTGTAAGATGCCGGTTTCCAACTCCATAATAGTAATGGCTGACAGGAAAAGCTTCGTTGCATCAACACTTTCAGCCCATGCAGCCACACCGGCATTAGCTTTACCCGTTCGAACTTTCCGAAGTTCGGAGACAATATTAGTATCAAGAATATACATCATGAGAAATTGGCTGGACGGCTATTGATAACGACACGTGGTGGATTGAATTCAATATCTTCAACACCGGGCATTGCTAAAGCATCAGCGATGTTTCTACTCTGCTTGGTGATTCGTTGGTATTCCTCAATGGTTAGCAGGACATGTGCCGGTTTGCCACGATCTGTGATGAACACTGGACCGCTTTTAGCTGCTTTTTTTGCCCCGCTGACATCCTGATTGAGCTGCCGACTCGATAAGGTTGTGATTGACATGGTGCACCTCGATATAATAGCTAATTTATGTAGGTACGTTACTACATATTGCTAAGGGGTGCAAATTTTAGTCATTCACCCTCTTAGCATCCCAGGAAAAATTAGGTTAAGTGTGCCATCACCAACCGCGTAGCCGAAGCAAGTACATCACGGCGTGATTCGGCATCTTGCTGAGGTTGGGTAAAGTAAACTGCCAGAACCACAGGCGCCCCCTTTGGCGGCCAAAGTACGGCGACATCGTTAGTGGTGCCATAATCACCACCACCGGTTTTATCACCCACTACCCAATCGGCTGGAGCACCGGCACGAATACTGGCATCTCCGGTGGTATTTCCTTTAAGCCAGACGATTAACTGTTCCCGTTGTGGAGCTGCAAGTACCTCTCCAAGCACGATTTTCCTCACGCTGGTCGCCATTGCGGCAGGTGTTGTGGTATCTCTGAGGTCACCGGGAATGGCACTGTTTAAATCGGGTTCACAGCGATCGAGTCGAAATGCAGGATCATCAATACCTTGAGTAAAGTGATTTACAACCTCTAATCCCCCCAATTCTTTAATCAATAGATTTGCTGCGGTGTTATCGCTGTATTGCACTGTTGCCGCACATAATTGTGCAACGCTCATCCCTTGATTTAAATTTTTGCGCGCAATGGGAGCATAAGAGAGTAAGTCGGACTCACGGTAGTGAATATGTTTTGCTAGCAATTCAGATTGGGACATGCTTTTGTGTAATACCGCTGCAACAAGTATCAGCTTGAAAGTACTACAGAAAGGAAAACGCTCATCCCCTCGGTACTGAATTTCCTGACCGTTGACAGTATTAATCAGCGTCACACCTAAACGACCTTTTGTACTGTTTTCCAGTTCGGCAAGTTGTTTATGCAGGGATGAGGGAGTGGCGCTAGACCATGCCGGAAAAGCAAAGTTGATCAATGGAAATGTGATACCGGCTAATAATAACGAACGCCGCAACGGAGAGTGTTTCATATTTGGATCTCGTAATATGGATAATAAAAAAACGCATTATAGAGAGAAAAAAGTAATGTCGCACTATTTTTAATAATATTTTATTATGGGGATTTTTATCATGATAAGCATTGTGTTTAATCTGAGATATAATGTGAAATAATATTTCATTTAATGCTGTGGTAATTGTAATTAGAAGATTTAGAATTATTTTTGTTATTTTTAATTAATTTTATACCCTGTGTAAAAAATTAAATTCAATAACTTATTATAAATGTTCCACATTACTTATGGCTGTGATTTTACGCTAATGAAATGGTAATATTTTATTGATTTTTAAGTATTTTTAATTTAATTTGTTGTATGAATATAAAATTAAAATTTTATCAAATAAAACTAATTTAAAATAGTAAGCATTAAGAATATAAATACAGATTTATCATTGCAATTTAATAAATATAACTATTAACATAATACAATTATAATCTTATTTTAAAGTCTGTTTTTAAATAAAAAATCAATGTATTGTATTTGTGAATTGATTATTAAAGAAATTATATTGAAAGAGTAATAACAACTATTCTAATCAATAAGAAATGAATGTCAGTATTATGCATTAATTTGAATGGGTTTTAATTTTATTTTTCTAACCAATTAAGTGAGTCAGCGATAAATTTTTTCATTTAATTTAAATATCCATATTTATTTTATATGTATTAAATGGAATTAACCGATCTCCCTTTATAATATTGTGAACTATAACTATCCATTAATTTAGTTACTTTTAAAAACTATCAACAATGATATAGATATATTTAGTATGTTTATTCTCACCCGCGAGATCATTTAGCATATAAACTTAATTTATTCAATTAAAGATTTGTAAAAATATTAAATTTTCATTATGGCTCACTAATTTATAAATTTTTAGACAATTACTCTTTAAATGATCTACATCAATCTATACTTACCTAGCTGGTTAATATTTTTAGAACACTTTTTTAACCTTATTTTAACTTAACAAGGATATGCATCATGGGTGTTTTTCAGTACAAAGACTTTGATAGCGCTACTTCCAAAGAGTTGTTTTCCGACGCAAAAACTATCTCCGGATATGCTTATCATAATCTGGGTAGCGGATTTGCTGAGGGGTATTACAATTATGGTTTTGGTTTAGGGATGCCATTAACGTTGCTGACCGCAATTCTCGGCAGCACGACATCGCAGGGCATCACGCCTAAATTGCCTTGGAATCCAGACGCGGAAAAACAGGCACAAGATAAACTCAATGAATCAGGATGGTTTACTATCAGTGCTGATGAGTTAGGCTATCAGGGTAGAACTGATGCCCGCGGTACTTTTTTTGGCGAAAAAGCAAGTCATTCCACTGCTCAGGCAGAGGTAATGGGAAAATATGATGCTGATGGTAATTTGATTTCTATTGGCATTGCGTTTCGCGGTACGAGTGGTCCTCGAGAGTCAGTTATTACCGATACACTGGGCGACATTATGAATAATGTGCTGGTGGCTTTAGGTAAGAAAGACTATTCGAATGACTACGCGCCAAACGCTTTTGGCCGGCTGCTGGACCATGTAGCCAATTATGCCAAAGCTCACGGTTTGACGGGCAATGACGTTGTGGTCAGCGGCCATAGTTTGGGTGGGTTAGCTGTGAATAGTATGGCGGAGTCTAGCGATACGAAATGGGGGGGATTCTACTCCCAGTCGAACTATATCACTTTCGCTTCGCCATCACAGTATGAGAAAGGTAACAAGGTGCTGAATGTAGGATATGAAAATGATCCTGTATTCCGCGTGCTCAACGGTACCAGTGTTGATGCGAACTCTGCGGGCGTTCACGATGTACCAAGAGATTCGGCTACAAATAATATTGTTAATTTTAACGATCACTATGCATCAGACTGGTGGAATGTACTGCCCTTCTCTATTGCTAATCTGTCAACTTGGGTTTCGCATGTGACGCCATTTTACCAGAGCGGCATGCAACGTATTATGGAGTCAACGTTCTACGACCTAACACATAAAGATTCGACTATTGTTGTCAGCAACCTTTCCAATGTCACCCGTGGAAATACTTGGGTGCAGGATTTGAATCGGAATGCTGAGAAACACACTGGCAGTACTTTTATTATTGGTACCGACGGCAACGACCTGATTAAAGGTGGTAAAGGAAACGATTATTTGGAAGGACGCGATGGCAATGATATATTCCGCGATGACGGCGGATTTAACATGATTGCCGGGGGGAAAGGCCATAATACTTTTGACTTACAGAAGTCACTAAAAAATGCAGAAATAGCCTATGACCAGGCAGGTACATTGTATGTGCGTGATGCACAAGGTGGTATCACAGTTGCTACTGATATTTCCACTATAAGAAGTAAAGAAAGTACCTGGCTGTTTTTGACTAAACAGGTGGATTCTCAAGTCAGGGCCGATGGTTTGTATTCCAACAGCGGATTGAAGACGAAATACGCCAATTCAGTAACAGGCAATGATGGGAATGATACACTGACGTCTAAAACTTCCGGTAGTTGGCTGTTTGGTCTGGATGGTGATGATACGTTGATCGGCTTCGGCAATAATAATGTTTTTGTCGGTGGTGAAGGTAACGATGTCATGAAAAGTCAGGGTAATAACAATACCTTCTTGTTCAACGGTGATTTTGGGCAAGATATCATCTATGGCTACAATAAGACTGATAAACTCGTGTTTTTGGGTACCGAAGGCAGTAGTGATAAAAGTAATTATCTGGATCATGTCTCTATGGTGGACAATGATCTGGTATTTACCTTCGGCCAAAACTCAGTCACTTTGGTTGGCGTCAGCATGGACAGTTTGTTGGTGGATAATATAATACTGGCGTAACATATAAATTATGCGATATCCCTACCTGTAAAGTGGCCATGTTAAAATGGCCATCTTGGTTTAGGAGTCAATTGAATAGCTAATTCCCGGCTACGATATTTTCTGTTAATAAGGTGTGACCAACGGCATATTTCGCCTGCCATGCTTTAGGATTGATCAAATAATGTTGCCGGAAGCGTTTAGAAAAGTGACTTGGGCTGGAATAACCTACTGCGGTAGAAACATCAATGACACTCATTCCTTTTTTTAGTAAATCTTCTGCGGTTGTCATACGGACATTCTCCAGATATTGATGGAAAGTACGAAAAACAACCGCACGAAATCCCTCTTTTAATTTCCGTTCATTCAAGCCAACTGCTCTTGATAATGATTTTATCGTCCAAGGGGAATGATAATCACTGTTAATTATTTTTATTGCATTATAAACAGCACGGCGTTGCGACCCGCTGATCACATTATACTGGCAGTCATAAACCTGAGATGCTACACAAGCGAGTATCTCTAACGCTTTTGCTTTTAAATAAACCTTTCTTACATTGCCACTTAATTGGCACTCTTCTATTTGATTCACTATCTGCATAAATGGTGGGTAAATGGGACATGCCATCATCAATGCATCACTGTAGCTGGCGTTCTTCTCAAAACCTGCCGCTAATTGGGTGAAAGGGGGTAATTCCTGAGCTTCAATTTCGTTCAATGAGAAACGAATATCGAGAATATGCCATGAGCCGCAACCAAAGAAGTTCATGCCACGCGTCATTTTAGGTGAATGGAAAAATATCATCATTCCCGAACTGATATCTAAAACATCACCATTTTCAATCGCCATTTTCCCTCTCCCGTTTAAAATAAACGCAATTGATACCGTTGGCGGCCCTTCACAATATTCTGTGACATCCTTGTCGAGCTCAAAGCGAATTCGGTTTATATGAATTCCGTCAGATAATTCCTCAATCAATAAGGGAGTATTTGTATTATTTTTCTCCGCATGCGAATGCATGCAATTGCAATGGTCAGCCGTGAAAACTCCTAATTTCTTGCTATAGATCGTCTTCATGAGATCCCCTGTAAAATTAGCATCGGATACCGGTTAAAAAGTGTTTTCTCACTTAAAACAGTGCGTTTTGCATATTAAAGACATTATATTTTTATTTTATATATATATGCATATTGTGAATGTCACTCACTTTATCATTAATGATAATCATTATCAATAGTGCGTAATGCGCTACTTTTGTCCCTATTCCGTTAGCCCTGATGGAATATTATCGATAGTCTCCCGTTATGTTTTTTGTTTTACCATGTTTAATTTTTGTAAAACATGATCTTAAACAGTGCATAACGAGTTATTTATATGAAAAAAAAATACGCTAAGGCGTCTGTTTTATGTTGTTTAATTTCGCCTGTTGTATGGGCAGAACATTCGCCTGGTGCGACAGAGGATTCTTTGATTGTAACGGCTAATAAACGAGAAGAAGCGTTAAATAAAGTGGATGGTAGCGTTTTGGTTAGAACGGGTGAAGAACTTGTTCAAGCCGGTATCACTCAAGTGCAAGATCTTGAGCGTGCTTTTCCCGGCTTACAAATTCGTTCACGGGGGAACCGAACTTATTCAGCAACAACCATTCGAGGTATTAGTTCGCCGGATTTCTATTCTCCTTCTGTTCGAATTTATGTCGATGGCGTTCCTCAGGATCACCAGTTCTTAACACAAGAATTAATCAACGTGGAGCGTGTGGAATTATTACGCGGTCCGCAAGGGACTTTATATGGCGGAAATGCGCAAGCGGGTGTTATTAATATCGTCACCCGTTCGCCGCAAGAAGGCCCTTGGCTAAACCTTTCCGGTAATTACTCTAAGCTGAAACAAGGCGGTTCTTTCAGCGGATCGACTCCGCTTATTGAAGATATCCTTTATGGAAGTATCAGTTTGCGTTGGGTAAAAGAGCCTGGACAAATTGATGCACCTAATAGAGGTAATAAAAATGTTGATTCCAGCAAAACTTGGCTCGGTCGAGGGCAACTGACATTTGCCCCAGAAGATTCTTCATTCAGTGCTGAACTTAGCTTTGCTCATGAAGATCTCGATTCCCATGAAGAGCTCTATTTAAACGACGAACAATTCAGTCGGAAAGAATATGATGGCCCTATCCCTGATTTAACCCGGCGAGTTGACAGTTATGCATTCAAGGCTGAATATGATTTCGGCGACAGTGTATTAACCAGTGTGACTTCTTATCAGGATCGCGATATTTACCGTGATTTCATCGGGGGTAAATGGAAAGAGAAACACCACGCCACCACGCAAGAGCTGCGTTTGAACTCCAATTTCTCAAATGGGATTACCAGCGTTCTCGGCGGCTGGTTTTCAGATGAAAAGAATAAACATCATACCAGTGGTTATCTCGGTTACTATGGCGATGCGGCTAACACAATAAAAGCAAAATCGCTGGCACTGTTTGGTGAAGTGAAATTGCCCTTTGCTTCTCAGTGGGATTTGACCTTGGGCGGTCGTTTGTCCCATGAAAAATCGCAGATAGATTATGCAGGCCGTTCTGGCATGATGGCGCTCGAAGCTTTTGATAACCAGGTTTCCAGCAATGAGTTCACACCTAAGGCCGCATTAGGTTGGCAATTGACGCCAGATACTCGTTTCTATATCTCCGCTACTAAAGGGTACAAACCCGGTGGATTCAATAACATTGTCTCCTCCGCCAATGATAGAAAACCCTACAATACTGAAACCTCAGATAATTATGAGCTTGGTTGGCATACCTCGTTCTTTGATAACGCAGTGACATTAGACAGCGCTGTTTACTACATTCGTTCGAAAGATAAACAAATTTATGTTGGTCCGATCGGTGCACAGTTTATACGCAATGTGGGTAAAGCAGAGAGCAAAGGCATTGAGTTGAGTAGCCAAATTAAGCCAATGAAAGGGCTGAAATTTTCTCTTGGGGGAAGTGCAGGCAAATCAAACTTCATTGATGCAACCGATACAGAGAATGGCATAAGTTATGACAATAAACGTCTGCCTTATGCGCCAGATGTCATGCTTAATGCAAGTTTTGACTACTTGATTGATCAAACGTTGTTACCCGGTAACCTCTATTTAAATGCCGGTGCCCGTTACTATTCTAAAAGCTACTTTAATGAAGCGAATACCCTTGAACAGGGAGGATATACCCTCTATGACGCTTCATTAAGTTTAGAGATGGCGCATGGGGTTAATGTAAAACTCTATGGCGAAAATCTGGGTGATAAAAAGTATCGCGTCTCCAGTTTCACCGTGGGGCCAAATACACTCAGTATGATCAATAAAGGCTTGAATGTTGGGCTGGATGTGAGTGTCTCGTTATGACGCATAATATCTCCCATCCCCGTCATATATCGTTACTACTGTTGACTTTGGCGGGGGTTTACACCCTCCAAAGTACTATCGGCATGTTAACGTTACAAAGTATGCCGGCGTTTTTACGCAGCCACGGTGTAACCCCAGATAAAATCGGCTTACTCTACTTGCTGATGTTGCCTTGGGCGTTCAAATTCCTTTGGGCGCCTATTATAGAGCGCTATCGTAAATCTGGTTCGGGGGATACAAACCCCCGCCGTATCATGATCTGCGGTAATCTGCTAATTACATTGCTTTTTTGTTCAATGTCACTGGCAAGACCTGCCGAACATATGCCGCTGATTATTGTTGGTCTGTTTCTGATCACAATTTGCCTGACTGTGGTGGATACCACCACCGATGGTCACGCTATTGACCGGTTACCACCAAAGCACCGCCCTTGGTGTAATGTTATGCAAGTTGGCGGCGGTTATTTGGGCTCCATCATTGGCAGTGGTCTGTTTCTATACCTTGTTTCACTGTATGGTTGGCACATTGGCGCCGGAGTGTTAGCCATAGTGATTCTATTGATGTCATTGCCTGCCCTATTTTTACGGGAAACACAGGTAGAAAAAGCGCAGACGGTTTTAAAAGCCCCGGTTGCTGCTCCTTCTCTCAAAAATGCCCTCCGCCGGGCGCCGGTTAGACAAGCACTGGTTTTGATATTGTTGTGTATGATCGGTACGCGCCTTTCACTCGGTATGCTGTCGCCCTTTTTGATCGATCGCGGTGTGGATTTAACTCAACTCGGTATCATTGCTGCCAGTGGTGGTGCATTAGCTGGATTATCTGGTGTGCTGCTTGGTGGTGTCATTGTACGTAAATTCGGCGCTGTCCAGACATTACTGGCTATCATGCTGCTTGAATCTATCGTATTAGCCTGCATTTTCTGGCTTGCCAAGCAACCAGAAGCGCCGTTATCCCTGCTTTCAGCCGCATATGTCTTCATCACGTTGATCACTGCCGCCAAATTTGTTGCGCTGTATACCCAGATGATGTCGCTTGCAGCAGGTGCTCAGTCTGGTGTGGATTTTGCGTTGATGCAATCCACGGATATGGGCGTTGCAATTATCTGTTCTATGTTGGGGGGATTGATAGTGACTAAAGTAAGTTACGCTACCCTTTTCATGCTAGCACTTATTTTCACCTTCACTGCCCTGTTCTGGACATTGCGTAAATTCCATGATTTCCAAAGGGAGAATGTGCATGCATAGCCATGATACTTCTGTTCAGAACTCACCGGAGCAACGTGCGGCTGATGCCGGCGTTGTTAAAGAGTTATGGTGTATGATGCGCCCATACCGCACGCTGAGTTACGTCGCTATCGCACTTGCTATTCTTTCCGCCGGTCTGCAAATGTTACCGGCGGCGGTTGCCGGGCTTATCACCCAGTCTATCTATGATGGGCAATATGACACGCTATTGAATTATGGCGTCATGTTATTGGGATTCACGTTTGCCGCTATGTTGACCTTTAGTGGTTCAACGTTTTTTGCTCATTTGATTGCCGCTGATGTACAGGCTGATGTTCGCCGCAATATCAGCAGCAAGTTGAAGTCTGTGCCTTTGGGTTTTTTCATGCTGACTGACAGCACTGAAATAAAAAAGATGATGCTAGATGACGTCGAGCAACTTGAAGATGGTATTGCCCATATCATTCCAGAGATGTCAGCTACCTTGTTTGGGCCATTGATCGCATTAAGCGTCATGCTGGCCATTGATTGGCGGTTAGCCTTGGCGGCATTCGCGCCAACTTTGGGCGCCTGCCTGTTATTCGTCTATATCCAGATGAAGGTGCAAACGACAACTCAGCGTTTTTATGCCGCCCAAAACCGTATTGCTTCAACAATGGGTGAAGTTATTAATGCGATTCCGGTGGTTAAAACCTATTCAGGCGGCAAGGTTGCGTTGCAACGCGCTGAGGAGGCTTTCACCGCTCTGACACGGATTATTGATGTCTGGGTTGAGAAAGTACAGGTCAAATCCAGCCGGTTTTTCGTGTTATCCAGTGCTAACCTGTTGTTTGTCCTCCCTTTGGCGGTCTGGTTATTAAATCAACAAGAGATCACTTTATTCGAATTCACTTTTTTTATTCTGGCGGCAATGGCATTCGGCAATATTGCCTCATCCATGTTTGCTGTGATGACACGTTTGCAACAGCAAGAGGCGTTAATCACACGTTATCGTTGGTTAATGAATCAACCTGAACTAATGCCTTGTACTCAGAGCCAAACACCTGCGGATCACAGCGTTGCTTTGCATAATGTCAGTTTCTCCTACCAGGATGAACAGGAAAATGCATTGAATAACATTTCATTTTCTATCCCGGCGGGAAGTTCATTAGCCTTAGTTGGCGCCAGTGGCTCGGGTAAATCGACTGTCGCGAGTCTTATCGCACGTCTTTGGGACCCTCAACACGGTCAGGTGACTATCGGCGGTGTTGATATCCGTCATATGGATGAACCGACGCTACGTAATAACGTCTCTTTTGTTTTCCAGCGTGTGTTTCTGTTCAACGATACGGTGGCTAATAATATACGACTAGCCCGTCCTAATGCTTCACAGGCGGAAGTTGCAGCGGCGGCTATCGCAGCGCAAGCAGATCAATTTATTCAACAATTACCACAAGGCTACGACACCGTACTGAACGGCGGTGTGAGTTTATCGGTAGGAGAAAAACAGCGTCTTGCCGTTGCCGCCGCTATTCTGAAAAACGCACCAATTCTTGTATTGGACGAAGCGACAGCCTATGCCGATCCAGAATGTGAAAAAGAGATGCAACAGGCGCTCAATGCCTTATGCCGCAATAAGACAGTGATTGTCATTGCTCATCGCCTGCCGACTATCTGTCATCTTGATCGAATACTGGTTTTAGATAAAGGACAGATTATCGAACAAGGCACCCATGAGGAACTGGTCGCACAGCAAGGAGCATACGCCAGACAGTGGGCTGCTTGGCGGGGAGAAAAAACCGGGACAGGAGCAAATTATCATGGGGCTATTTAATCGTCTCCAGCAACATCTATCACCAAAACTGCAAAGAGTTTGGTTCAAGGGGTTGTTATATAAGCAGTTGGATACCGTTGCGATTATGGCTCAACTTGCTATTGCTGCCTGGGCTATTACCCATCTGGGGGAAAGTGACAACGCAATGCTGCCACTTATCACTTTGGGGTTACTGGTTATTCTGCTGTTGCTGCGATTTACTTTTATGGCTCGCGCATTACGTAAACTCACCATTGCCGCCTATGGTTTAGGCATAGAAATTCGTCGCGCTCTGCTACAACGCCTTGTCAGTATATCTGTCGCCACGATTCGAGGGCTAAGTGCCGGAAAGATAGCGCTGACATTATCTGAAGATGTGCAATGGCAGGAAAATCAGTCAGCCTATACCACACCGCAAATTGCCTGTCAGGTGATGATGCTGACCCTTATCTACCTGGCTTTATTCTGGTTCGATTGGGTGGTTGGCAGCAGTGCATTATTGGTGCTGATGGTTGGGATGTTCATCCTAGGGGCTATCCGTAAAAAACTGAATGAAATATTGCGCTTGCGTGCCGCTATGATGGCTGATGTATCCGAAGCTATCGTTGAGTACGCCCAAGGTATGTCCTTTATTCGTGCTGCGGCAGCTACCACGACGGTAGAACAGCGTTTTGACCGCGAAATCGATCAATTACGGGTTGCATTCCGCCGTGGGGTGTTCAGAAGTATTCCGCTATTGAGCTTGTTTTACATCATCATTGATACCAGCGTGGTGGTTGGCATTTTGGCTGGCGCCCTGCGCTTTAATTCACCAGAAGCATTAACACTTTCTGAAATGCTTATCACGATTTTGTTGTTGTTTGCCACAATTACCCCCCTACGTGGGATCATCCCCCTGCTCAATATCACAGCCTTAACGCAAGTAGGTGAAACCCATATTGCAGAGATAGAAGCTGTTGCAACCCAATCTTCCGGGCCACTAGCCGCGCCAGACAAATATGATGTTGAAGTTAATAACATTTCGTTTAGCTATCCAGGTACGAATCAACCCGCTATCCAAAATGTGTCGTTTTATGCGCCGCAAGGCAGTATGACCGCCATTGTCGGGCCCAGTGGCAGTGGGAAATCCACACTGGCTTATCTATTGCTCTCTTTCTATCAACTGGATAAGGGGGAAATCCGTCTCGGTGGAAATGATATCCATCATTACCAAACTCAGGCACTGTATGACACTGTGACTATGGTATTTCAGGAAACCGCACTCTTTCAGGATACTGTTGCTAATAATCTCCGGTTGGGTGATCCCAATGCAACCCAGTTAGAACTGGAGCAAGCTGCTCGCCTTGCCAATATTCACGATACGATTATGGCATTGCCACAAGGGTACGATACACCGCTAGGCGTGGATGGCGGTACGTTGTCTGGTGGCGAGCGTCAACGTCTTGCCATTGCCCGCGCCATCTTAAAACAATCTCCGGTTTTATTCCTCGACGAAGCGACGGCTTCTCTCGATCCCGAAAACGAACAGTTGATACAACAGGCGTTTGATTCTCTTACCCGGAATAAAACGGTCTTTGTTATCGCTCATCGGCTAAGCACGATAACCCGCGCTGACCAAATATTGGTGATGGATCATGGAACCCTTTGTGATAATGGAACTCACGATGAATTGTTAGGACGTTGTTCACTTTATCAATCTCTTTGGAAAAACCATCTCGGCTCAGAAGAGCATTGGCATCTAAACCCAAATAAGCCAAATAAGGTGTAACCCCCACCGTTTCGTAACCGTCATTATTTATAGGATATCTTCATGCACACGGATCTTGTCTCTCCAGATTCACTGCGTCAGATCATATCTGGCCTGTTTACTCAAAAAAATACACTGGTGGATGATAACGATGATTTAATTCGCAAAGGACTGGACTCAATGCAAATGATGGCATTGTTAAACCAGTTGAGACGTCAGGGATATCGCGTCACTCTTCGTGAACTTTATCAAAAACCCACACTGTATGCCTGGAGCCAACTTCTGCAACGTCATGCGCCTGTTACTCACACAGCACCTAAGCCTGATGCGGCGCAACCACTGATTGCAGATGCGCGTCCGTTCCCACTGACCGCAGTACAACATGCTTATTTTGTTGGGCGTTCGCCGGAACAGACGTTGGGAGGAGTAGGTTGCCATTTATATCAAGAATTTGATGGTATCGGGCTGGAACCTGAACGACTGGAAGCGGCAATTCATGAGTTGATTCAGCGACATCCGATGTTACGAGTGCGGTTTTTGCCTGATGGTCGCCAGCAAGGTATGACCGACGCTTATTGGAAAAAATTAACAGTTCATGATCTGCGAAACTTGACAGCGGACGAACAGCAACAAGCGCTGAACAATATACGTGAACAACTAAGCCATCGCGTATTACAGGTTGAACAAGGGGAAACGTTCGATATTCAACTCAGTCTGTTTGGTGAGAATCAGCATCGGTTGCACGCTAACATTGATTTGCTGATCATGGATGCCGCCAGTTTTAGCCTGTTCTTTACTGAACTGGCGGCATTAATTGTCAAACGTAGCCTGCTGGCTATCCCTTCTGACTACGATTTTTGCAGCTACTTGGCGCAATATCAGGCGCAATTTGCGCAGGCTCGACAAGAAGCAGAGGTATTCTGGCGTAACCGGTTAGATACCCTTCCCCCCGCCCCGCAGCTTCCGCTGGCTAAGGAACCTTCGCTAATAAAAAATGTCCGCATTCAGCGCAGATGTTTCCGTTTGGCTCCTGAACATTGGCAACGTTTTAAACAACTTGCTCAACAAAATGGTGTTACGCCAACGATGGCGTTGGCGACCGCATTTGCTGGTTTATTATGTCGCTGGAACCATGCGCCTCGTCTGTTGTTTAACCTGACGTTGTTTGATAGAGCGCCATTGCACGCCGCGGTTGATGGCCTGCTGGCCGACTTTACTAATATTCTGCTGTTAGATATTCCCGCTGATAATTTGCCATTCTGCCAACTGGCTCAAGATGCGCAGGCAACATTTGCCGAAGCCTACGAACACCGCCATTGGTCTGGTGTAGAAGTTTTACGTGAACTTAAAAAACGTGGCAGCCATCCACATGGTGCGCCAATTGTGTTTACCAGCAATTTAGGCCGACCTTTATATGGCGAAAATACCCGTGATGTTCTGGGAAAACCAAGTTGGGGAATATCACAAACCCCTCAGGTATGGTTGGATTTCGTTGCATTTGAACATGAAAATACGCTGAATATTCAGTGGGATAGTAACGACGAACTCTTCCCGGATGGGCTAATGGATACCTTGTTTACCGCCTATCAGGGGTTCATTGAGAACCTAACGGAAAACGCCACACAGTGGAGTGAAGAATTACCGGATCTGATGCCTGAATCGCAATACCAGCTTCGGCATCAGATCAATGGCACAGCTGAACCTTTGCCGAACGCCCTGCTGCATGAAGGTGTGTTCTTACAGGCAGAACGTACACCAAATATCGTTGCTTTGGTGACTAATAATAAGGAAATTAGTTATAGTGAATTGAGTTTGGCCGCTCGCCGGTTGGCTGCCGTGTTGCAAAAAATGTCGGTTATACCGGGAGATCGGGTTGCCATTAGCATGGAAAAAGGCGTCGGACAAATTGTCGCGGTATTGGCGATACTTTATGTCGGCGGCGTTTATGTACCGGTCCCGGTTGATCAGCCAGTAAACCGACGTCGTGCTATTTGCGAAAGTGCTGGAATTCGTGTCGTTATCATTGCTCCTGAGCAACAATATGATGACTGGTCGCAAGATGTACATTGTGTTTCCTGGCATCAGGATGAGCAATGGCTGCCTTTGGCAAATATGGCTAAGCGTGCGGTGACTGATCCGGCTTATATTATCTATACCTCTGGCTCAACCGGTATACCAAAAGGGGTGGTTATCAGCCACCAAAGCGCACTCAATACCTGTCTGGATATTAATCGTCGTCATCAGGTTCAAAGTAACGACCGATTATTGGCACTCTCTGCCCTACATTTCGACCTCTCCGTTTATGACATTTTCGGTATTCTCACGGCGGGAGGCGCGTTGGTATTAATTAATGAAGCACAGCGTCGTGATCCATCAACCTGGGAAATGTTGATTTCTCGTTACAACGTAACGATATGGAACAGCGTACCGGCACTGTTCGACATGTTACTGACCTATTGTGAAGGGATGGAAGTGGATGCACCGAAAGCACTTCGTACCGTGATGTTGTCCGGGGACTGGATTGGTTTATCACTGCCTGAACGTTACCGGGCATTCAATCCTGATGGTGTGTTGAGTGCGATGGGCGGTGCTACAGAAGCGGCTGTTTGGTCAAACGAATATATCGTCAGAGAAGTTGCAGCACAGTGGCGCTCTATTCCGTATGGCTATCCCTTGGCTAACCAGCGTTATCGTGTGGTAGGTGAAGATGGCCGTGATTGCCCTGATTGGGTTGTCGGTGAGCTTTGGATTGGTGGCGCAGGTGTTGCATTAGGCTACTTTAATGATGAAGAACGCACTTCTGCGCAATTTGTTGTCGATCAAGGGGAACGTTGGTACCGCACCGGTGATCTGGGTTGTTACCATCCTGAAGGCTGGCTTGAATTTTTAGGGCGCCGTGATAGCCAGGTAAAAATTGGTGGTTACCGCATTGAGTTGGGAGAAATTGATGCTGCCCTTAATCAAGTCACTGGGATTAGTAAAGGAGTGGCGCTCACCAGTGGTGAAAAAGAGAAGTCGCTGGTGGCGTTCCTTGAATTGGAAGGTGATGCTTTATGCCAACGGATCAATCGTGCACCGCAGTTACCCGCTAGCTATCGTGAGCTGTTCCCCGTAATGCATGCAATGACCACGGATAACAGTGAACCTCAAGTTGCAATGTTTCTGCTGGAACATCTCTCTCGTCACGGTATTACCTTTACTTCACCATTATCACTGACAGATTGCTTGCAGCGCTATCAGCCCCAACCGGAATACCATGATTGGTTTGGCCGTATGTTGGCATATCTTTGCCAATGTAAAGTACTGACTGAATCTACACCGCATGTATATCAGGCCGGATTATTATCCTCTATTAATAATGAAGCAGATATCCCTGAACGCTGGCATTCTATGCTACGTAGTATTCTTACCGGGCAACAGTCAGCGGTAACATTGCTTGATGATCCACAATTCGCACCGGAACAACAGTTGTTTGTGTTGCCGGAAACCCGGCAATGGTTGGTCGGATTGCAACAGGTAATCACTGCCCTCTCTCTGCGATTACAACGCCCCGTGACTTTGATGGAGTTTGATGCTCGTAGCGGTCTCTGTGCGCAGTGGTTGGCAGAGCATATTACTGATCAGCACCTCTGTTATCTCGGCTTTGAACGTTCTCAGGCACTGGTCAATCAGGCGCAAACACGGTTGAGCGGTTATGCTCATGCATCAGTACAATGTTGGTCTAAAGTACAATGTTGGCCTAAAGTACAAGGTTGGTCTAAACAAAGTTGGCCTGAACAAGTTCCTGAGTCGCTGCAATATCAGGCTGATATTATTCTGCTAAATAACGTACTACATCGGGAAGAAGATCCCGCACGTTGTGTCAAGGAATTGCTACCGCTTGCTCAACCTGGCGCATTGATATTAGCAATGGAGTTGCGACAAGCATCGTCTCTCTCCTTGATTACGACTGAGTTGCTTTCACCTCAAGGTATTCAATTACGCTCTGCGTCACAGTGGTTATCGCTATTGCCACAATTATTACCACTACAGACTGAAACGCCAATTACCATCGGCAACCTTAGTGTGTTATTGATGCAATCAAGTTACAGTGTCACCATTCCCGATCGTGAAAAGATTAAATCGGTGCTGGCACAACATCTGCCGGGATATATGATCCCACAGCGTTTGCATATCATTCCTCGCCTGCCGCTGACACCTAACGGCAAAATTGATCGTAAAGCGTTGTCGCAAGAACTACAGTCCGCGACAAAAACCGAGACCGCACCACGCCAGAATGAAATGGCTTTGTTGAATGCGGTGGAACAAACCGTTGCTGGCATTTGGCAATGTTTGCTCAATACAGAGCAACTGGGTCGTGACAGTGACTTTTTCCAACTTGGTGGAGACAGTCTTCTGGCTACACGTTTGGTTGGTGAACTGACACAACAAGGCTTCAAGGGTGAACTGGGCCATCTTTTCCGTAACCCACAATTGGCTACGTTTGCGGCTACATTGGTTCCTTTGGCTGAAATTTCATCACCAGAGTGCGCTCTGCCGAAAGAGCAAAATGAATACCAGCCTTTCCCACTCACGGAAGTTCAACAGGCTTATTTGGTCGGACGCCATCCGGGTTTCGCTTTAAGTGGTGTTGGGGCACATTTCTTTATTGAATACCGGATAGAACAGTTAGATGTTCAACGTTTAAATCGGGTGTTAAATCGTCTGATCCAGCGTCATCCAATGCTGAGAACTGTAGTTGTTAATGGTCAGCAACAGGTATTAAAAAATGTTCCGCAGTTTTCTGTCAAACAGCATCAATTTACCGACATTACGCAGGCAGATACATTACGTGAACAGCTTTCACATCAGGTATTAAATGCCGGTAACTGGCCGGTGTTCGATTTCCAACTTGCGCAAGACGATGGGATGGTCTCCCGGCTATTTGTCAGTCTGGATAATCTGCTATTAGACGGGTTGAGCATGCAGATATTGCTGGCCGAGTTAGAGCAGCTCTATCTCGACGAGCAACATGAATTGCCACCATTGAAAGTGACATTCCGGGATTGTGTACTACGTCAGCAACAGGCGCCAACACATCAGAGTTCGCTGCAATATTGGCAGGAGCAAGTGAAAACATTACCACTGGCACCACAATTGCCTCTGCGTATTGCCCCAGAAAGTGTTCAATCCCCCCGTTTTGTGCGCTATAGCGATCGATTGTCTGCACATGAATGGAGTCAGTTAAAACAACATGCTGCTCCTTATCAGATAACCCCTTCCGCGTTATTAATTGCGGCTTATGCAGCGGTCTTGTCTGCGTTCAGTACTAAACCGGAGCTAACGCTCAACCTTACCCTTTTCGATCGTCCGCATTGGCATGAAGATATTAATCACATTCTGGGTGATTTCACTTCGCTGTCATTACTGGCATGGCGCCCGGAGAAAAATTGGTTATCAAGCGCCCGTAGATTGCAACAACAGCTCTGGCAGGATCTGGATCACCGTCACATTTCAGCAATCAGAGTGATGCGTGAATTGGCACAGAGTCGTGGCCCTGATGCTGCCATTATGCCGGTCGTTTTCACCAGTGCATTAGGAACACACCAAGGGCGATTCCTTTCGCATTCATCGTGGATGAAACCCGTTTGGGGTATTTCCCAAACGCCACAAATCTGGTTGGATCATCAGGTTTATGAATCTGACAATGAACTTTGTCTGAATTGGGATGCTGTTGAAGAATTATTTGAACCGCGTCAGTTGCAAAACATGTTCAATAGCTACATGACGCTATTACGCACCCTTGCAGCACAGCCAGAAAGTTGGCATGCAGTAATGGAACAACTGATGCCGCGCCGACAATCCGTGATGGTTGACAATAGTTCTGTCACTATTGCGCCATCACTGCGTTCAGAGGGATATGACCCACAAATATGCAGCGAAATTCAACATCTATTTTTATCCATAACAAATCATCCTATTAACGTACAACAAAACTTTTTTGAGGCAGGAGCCAGCTCGCTACAACTCATTCAATTGCATAGCAGATTACAACATGCGGGTTTTCATCATCTTGCCGTGACTGATTTATTTGCTTATCCAACACCAGAGACGCTCAGTTTACGCTGCCGGAAGGATTCTCACGATGGAAATCGCTTGTCGATCACTCCTCGTCAGCGTCAACAACAAAAGCGTCTGCAACAACGGGAAAAACGTCATAAAGGAGCTGCATAATGACTGATTTAACGCCTCACTACGATAATTGCGATCCTATCGCAGTGATTGGCCTTGCCTGCCGCTTTCCGCAGGCGCCAGATAGCGATGCTTTCTGGTATAACCTGCAACACGGAGTTGAGTGTACTGTTCCACTCGCTCGTCAAACATTATTAGATGCAGGTATTCCTCCTGAAGTTATTGAGAGTGAAAATTTTGTCAATCGGGCAGCGATCTTAGAGAAGGCGGAACAATTTGACGCCTCGCTGTTTGGTTATTCACGTCAGGAAGCGGAGATGCTAGATCCTCAACAGCGTCTTTTTCTCCAGACTGCCTGGCATGCTCTTGAACATGCCGGTTATGCGCCACGTCATGTTCCCCTGAAAACCGGTGTTTTTGGTAGTAGCCGGGTTAGTACTTGGCCTTCATGGTCACAATTTTCCATGACCGATGTTGGCAAAGTTAAAGGGCTTCAAGCATTAATCAGTAACGATAAAGATTATCTTGCGACACGTACCGCGTATAAATTAAACCTAAAAGGCCCGGCGCTGACGGTACAAACAGCATGTTCAAGTTCACTGGTTGCCGTGCATATGGCTTGTGAAAACCTGCGTGCCGGTGAGTGTGACATGGCATTGGCCGGTGGTGTGGCGGTTTCTTTCCCGCAAGAAAGCGGTTACTTGTATCAGCCGGGAATGATCTTCTCCCCTGATGGACGTTGCTGCCCTTTTGATAGTCAGGCAAATGGCACTTATGGCGGCAATGGCGTTGGTGTTGTCACTCTAAAACGCTTAAGTGATGCTCTGCGCGATGGTGATCCCATCATGGCTGTGTTGCGTGGCAGTGCAATTAATAATGATGGCAATGAGAAAGTTGGCTTTACCGCCCCTTCGGTTAACGGTCAGCGCAACGTTATTCTCGAAGCACTCCAACTGGCCGATGTCAGCATTGATGATGTTGGCATGATTGAAGCACATGGTACAGGAACGCCTCTTGGCGATCCGATAGAAGTTGACGCGCTACGCAGTATATTTTCTGACCGAAGTGTGGCGATGCCGCCTTGTTATCTTGGCTCAGTAAAAAGCAATATGGGCCATCTTGATACAGCCGCTGGCATTGCCAGCTTGATTAAAGCGGTTCTGTCTGTTTGGCATGGTTATATTCCACCGACGATCAATGTTCAGCAACCCAACCCAGCGTTACGGTTGGAACAAAGTCCGTTCAGGTTGGCAACGCAAGGACAGAGCTGGACACAAACATTACGTACCGCAGGCGTCTCTTCGTTCGGTATTGGCGGTACCAACTGTCATGTCGTAGTGCAATCATTGCCGGAAGAGTTACGTTGTCACCGTACCCATCATGCGCAGACCTCGCCTTTATTGCTCTCTGCCGCTTCTGAATCTTCATTACGTCAATTGGCACAACGTTATGCGACCGCACTCAATGATGCACCAGAGCATCATGCGGATCTGGCCTGGACCGCATTACAGGGGCGTGATCTTTCATTACCCTGGCGTTTAGCCTTGACGCTAACGTCACAAAGTGCTGAATATTTATCCGCTTTTGCCAATAAAAATCCAACACAAAATATTTTCAGTGGACAAGTTAATCGCGAAAGTAAGCAACTTTGGCAATTTAGTGGTCAGGGTTGTCAATGGTCTGGAATGGGAAAAGCAATGTATACCAGCTCTCCTGTTTTTTCCGCTATGTTGGATCGTTGCTGCGCAGCCTGTGCATCAGAGTTGGCACTGCCATTAAAAGCCGTGATGTTCGGAGAGCATGATGCCGCATTAGCCACCACTGAATACGCACAACCGGCAATTGTGGCGCATCAAATTGCGCTGGCGGCACATTGGCGGGCGCTTGGATTAAAACCTGATTATGTATTGGGGCACTCGGTTGGCGAATTTGCCGCTGCCGTTGTTGCCGGGATTTTCACGCCTGAACAGGTGATGCCGTTAGTGGCGGTACGAGGCAAACTGATGCAAAGTTGCTCCCAGGGGGGCGCAATGCTGGCAGTTTTTGCCAATGAAGAAGAGATGCTTCCGTTCGTTCATGCGCTGGCATTAGATCTGGCGGCTTGCAATGGCCCACAACATTGGGTTTGGGCCGGTACAGAGACGGAAATTGCTGCTTTGGCGCAACGTCTGGAGCAACAGCAGATTCGTTGCCAGCGTCTTAACGTTGCCTGTGCAGCACATTCAGCCATGCTTGATGGCATATTGGAGGCATTTTCTCTGCGTTGTAGCCAGTTGCAACCTGCATTGGGGGAAATTCCGCTGATTTCTACCCTGACCGCCAATATTGCAACGGTTGAACAA
The DNA here is from genome assembly GCF_000612035.1 of Photorhabdus aegyptia. NCBI lineage: Bacteria > Pseudomonadati > Pseudomonadota > Gammaproteobacteria > Enterobacterales > Morganellaceae > Photorhabdus > Photorhabdus aegyptia. The sequence goes on from NZ_JFGV01000008.1 coordinate 26,274, forward strand.
TTGGCTTCACCGGACTACTGGCGTAACCATATGCGTCAGACCGTACGCTATTACCCGGCTGTTGAATTTGCCCGTCAGCAAGGTGTGGCATTATTTATGGAAATGGGCGCTGATGCACAATTAACCGGCATCGGGCGGCGTGTCAGTCTGCCACAGGAAAGCTGGATTGCTGGCGTACAGCGTCAAAGCTCTCCAGAGACAGCTCAGCAAACGGCGCTCATGCAACTTTACTGTGCTGGTGTGCATCTTGACTGGTCGCATCTTTTCCCACTCACTGGGGAAAAATGCCACGCTCCGCTTTATCCATTTGATGAACAGCATTACCGCTTCCCTGCGACCAAATCTGTGCCGCCCACAATCAATATCAATGCTGGACCTGATGTGAATGCTCTTCTCGATCCTGCCATTGAACAAAACCCAGATGCTGAGATTCTACGAGTGTTGTATACCGATGCACTGGTTTATCAATGTCATGGACGTAATGCTGAACAAGGTTTCAGTGCCATCGACACGATTCGGGCTGGCCGATTGCAGCCTTGTTGGCGTCCTTTGTTGGAGCAATTATTAACCTATTGCGTCCAGCAAGGTTATTACCGGGAAGTTTCTGGGCCGATGGCAAGTAACATATATCGTCCTGATCGTCCCCTGCCATATACCAAACGCAGATTATTAGAGTCACGTTTACTCACTGCTTTTCCGGCCTTGATTTATGCCGGTGAGCGTCTATTCGCCCTGTTAAGCGATCGTTGCGATTTGCCGCGCCAGATTGTGGCAACACCAGCTATAACCAACTCATGGCTTCCGGCGCCGCAACCGTGCCCTGACACCCACTATGCCCTACACTGGCGTACAATAAACACCGCAGATATCCCAAGATCTTCAACGGCATATACTCTCCGCTCTTCAATAATTACGAATGATGAAGTGGTTAATCATTGCCGTCAGGCGGGTATTCGTTTACAGCCAGAAAGCGGAAACATATTATTAATGCTTACCGGCAGTGATGTACTTGAATTATGCGATCAAGTTATTGCCGAATTAAAACGTGATGAAGCGACATCACTCACTGTTGTCACCTGTTGCGCTCAACCGGAAACCACCTTATCACCAGCGAATATCAATCCAGCTCAATACGCTGTCTGGGCATTGTTACGTGTCGCAGTTGAAGAATATCCCCATCGTCGTATTCAAGCGATTGATATTGCTGATATCAACGATGCTGATGCTTTGTCATTAGCGCTTGGTTATTTGAGTGAACATAATCGTTGGCTGAAAGTGCGTGGCAATCAAGTTTCTGTGCCGATTTTACAACGTCAATCTTTACTGCTTTCTCAACAGCCAATGTCGATTCCCCATCAGGGTTGGCATATCGTGACCGGAGGAATGGGAGGGGTTGGTCAGATTTCCATCCGTTGGTTGTTGGCTCAAGGCGCACGCAGAATTGCGGTATTTGCCCGCCGCCAACATGCGGACTGGGACGCTTTTGTTCAAGAGTTATCACTGAATACTGAGTGTGAGATACGCTGGATTAAAGTTGATGTTACTGATACGCCAGCTTTGTTAAACGCAGTACAGAAGCTGGCACAAGAGGATGGTATCGCCGGGGCAATTCATGCAGCGGGTATCGCCGATCATACCCGGTTGACAGAACTTGAACCTCAACGTCTGTCACAGATGTTATCGGTAAAAGCCCTGAGTGCATCGGCGTTGCAAACTGCTCTTAAGCAACATAATGCGCACTATCTATTGCTTCATTCTTCTGCCGCATCAATGTTGGGTGCTCAAGGACAAGGCGCTTATGCCGTTGCCAATGCTTACCTGGAATCTTTGGCGCTGACAGCACCGAATTCGTTGATGGTAAAAGCACTGGTCTGGGGTGTTTGGGGTGGCGTTGGTATGGCCAGTGATCGGCGATTAGTGGAAAAATTGGCACAAGATGGCATGTTACCGTTCAGCGTCAATGAAGGTATCTGGCATTTTAATCAATCTCTGCGCAGTGCATCTCCTTGTTATCTGGCGATACGGTTGGATGAACATCATCCTGATATTTCACGGCGTTTAGAGGCTGATACTGACCATAGTCACCCAGTGGCAACCCCTGCTCCTTCACACTCTGTCGATAACACGTTGTATCAGGATAGTGAAAAACGGCTTAATTGGTTGCGTCAACGTGTCGCTGCATTGCTACGGCTAGAGCAGCCTGAACGTTTGGAATCGCAACAGGATTTATTGCAATTCGGTTTGGATTCCCTATTGTTCCTGGAGCTAAATGCAGTGATCCACCAGCAATTTGGTTTCAGACTCACTGCCGAATTGGCTTATCAGAATATGACTTTAGAGGGGCTTAATCGGCTTATTGGCGACGCGTTACCTGAGCAACCAGTAACCTGTTCTCAGCCTGAAATCATTATTGACAACGCCCAACGTCATGCTCCATTCCCGTTAACACCTATTCAGCATGCTTACTGGATTGGTCGTACTCAGGCCATTGATTTTGGCGGTGTCGCGTGTCACGTCTTATTTGAGTGGGATCTGATACTGGATAGTTTTGATATTTCACGTTTTGAGAAGGCATGGAATGCTTTAATTCAGCGTCATGGCATGTTGCGCATGGTAGTGGATGAAGACGGACAACAAAGAATTCTGCCTGAAACGCCTTGGTATGCTTTATCGCAAGATGATTTGCGTATGCTGGATGAAACAGCTTGCGAACAGGCATTGGTTCAGCGTCGCCATACACTTTCTTATCAGGTTCCCCCTGCGGAACAGTGGCCGTTGTTTGAAGTTTCTGTTTCTCTGCTACCAAATGCACGCTGTCGCTTACATATGAACCTGGATCTGTTGCAGTTTGACGTACAGAGTTTCCGAATCATGATGGACGATTTGCAACGCGCTTATCACCAGCAACCACTGATGCCACAGGTGTTTACCTTCCGTGACTATGTAATGGCGGAACAAGCTCAACGGACAAGTAAAGAGTGGCGGGCATCATGGGCCTACTGGCAGGAGCAATTACCTTCGTTGCCTCCGGCGCCAAGATTGCCGCTGAATTCACAACTGCCTCAGCGTAGTCAGCCACAATTCACGACTTATGAAGGTCGATTAACACAATCTGATTGGCAAATGCTTAAACAGCGCTGGCAAAAATGGGGCGTGACTCCTTCTGCCGGTCTGCTGACGCTGTTTGCTCATACACTGGAATGGTACAGCCGCCATCCGCTGTTTACTCTCAACTTGACATTCTTTAACCGGCAACCTTTCCATCCAGAAGTTCAAGATCTGATTGGTGATTTTACCTCCGTTATGTTGATGGATTTTGACTTACGCAAAACAACTTCCCTGCGTGCCAGCATGGAGAAAACCCAAGCTTTGTTATGGCAACGGCTGAGCCATAACTATGTCAATGGTGTTGAAGTGTTGCGAGAACTTGGCCGCCAACAAAATGGTGAAGCTCATAGCAGACAACCGCTGACGCCGGTGGTTTTCACCAGCATGTTAGGCATGGCGCAAGAAGGCGTCGCCATTAAACAATCCATCACTCAGTTACTGGGAGATCCGGTCTTTGTTTTGAGTCAAACCCCGCAAGTTTGGCTGGATCATCAGGTCATGGAAGTGGATGGTGATCTACTGTTTAACTGGTACTGCATGGATGATGTATTGGCGCCAGGAGTTATTGAGGCACTGTTTGCCGCTTATAACGCGCTGTTAGTGCAAATAGTGCAAATTTGCCGTCAGCCTGACCACATAGAACATTATGACCTTCATACACCGCCTTCTGGTCATGTACGTTATGATTTCTGGCCGCAACAACCTGAATTACATCAAATTGAGCAATATTTGCGCTCCAAGCCTGAAATCCGGCTGGCAGAGATTCAGCCACGTCAGGACGACACGAAAGATTATAATTTATGGCTGGTGGCAGAAAATAATTTGCCATTACAGTTACCAGAATTACAGACGATCAACACCGATGTGTTACCACTGCCTGAGTTAACCGAACAACAAGCGTTTGAGCGCTCTTGGCAATACATTGAACAGCAAGCATTACTCGGCTTGGGCCAGACATTACTGCGCCATAACCTGTTCACTTATCCTCAGCAATGTCACTCCCGTGAGGAGATTGAACAACGTTTACAACTTGCGCCACAGTATCAGCGCCTTCTTACCCAATGGTTGACGTTATTAAACAACCAGAGATTGATTGAAAAAACCGCTGATGGATACCGCTGTTTGCAATCGCTTAATCATGTTCCTGCTCCTACGGCAAAACTGGACGACGCAATGTGGTGCCAAACAATTAGCCGTTATGTAGCGACATGTATCGAGCAACATGATGCTCTGCTTGCAGGGCGAGGTAATGCGTTGGAACTGCTGTTTGCCGATAAACAGACCACGGTCAGCCTCTATAGCGAGAATCCCGCGTTACGATGCCTGAACCAAACCGCCGCTGAAATTGTCCGGCAATTGAGTCAGATATCTAAGGATTTCACGGTCCTGGAAGTCGGTGCAGGAACCGGCGCAACCTCAGCGAAGGTCCTTGAGCATAATGCACAATCGATTGAAAGCTATCACTTTACCGATGTTTCGCCGCTATTCTTGGATGATGCACGCCAGTTGCTCAATCATTATGGCGAAACCGTAAAATTTGCCCTGTTCGATATTAATCAGCGTATTGATTTTAGCCAGCATCCTGAATCCGGTTATGACCTGATTATGGCGGTTAACGTGTTGCATGATGCAACTCATCTGCAAAACACGCTACAACGCCTGTCACGGTTACTGAAAATCGGTGGATGGTTGCTGATTATTGAATCAACGAAACGCGAAAGCGCTATGCAACTCGCTAGTGTCGGATTTATTGAAGGTATTAATGCCTGGAGTGATGATCGCGGCGATAGTGCATTGATGGAGCTTGCGGGCTGGCGTAAGTGCCTGGAGAAATCCGGCTATCGGGTTTCATTGGAATGGCCGGGGCAAGATGGACCAAAACTGCATCAACAATTGATTCTGGCGCGTGCTGAACGGCAGGCACGGCTCAATGTCAGTGAACTTAATGTTAGTGAAATAGTGGCGCAATTTTCCACTTTGCCTTACGCATTGCATGTTCAACAGCAAGAACAATTGCCGTTGATCGTGACCGCTAAAGAGAGCACGGCACAGTCATCAACTTCGGCAACAGTACAACCGGAAACAGCGGATGACCAATTCCATGAGATTGAACAGCAGGTAATCGCGCTCTGGTGTTCACTGCTTCCTCAGCCAATACAGCGTCAAAGTGACTTTTTCCAGAGTGGTGGCGACAGCTTAATTGCTACCCGGATGGTGGTGCAATTGCGTCGTCAAGGTTACGAACAGGCAAATCTGCAACAACTGTTTGAACATCCTAAGTTGAGTGAGTTTTGTCGTACTTTGCGGACAATTGAAACAACACCCGCTACACAGGCTATTCCACTTGAGACTAAGCCAGCATCAGAGCAGACGCTGCCACTTACTGCGTTGCAATATGCTTATTGGTTAGGCGAAAGCCAACTGTTTCAGTTTGGTAACGGTATTGCGCATTTCTATGCTGAACTGGCTATCAACGATCTTGATCTACCACGTTTCACTACTGCCTGGAACCGAGTGATCAACCACCATGAGCAGTTACGTGGCTATGTGAAAGATGGGCAATATCATATTCTGCCGGAAGTTCCCTGCTATACCCCGACGGTAATCGACTGCCGTGACATGATACCTACTCAATGCGAAACAAAACTCGCTGATGCCCGCGATACCCTGCGCACTAAAGGCGTTCCTAGCGATAATTGGCCGCTGTTTGATTTGACGCTGTATCATATTGATGACCGGGCACATCTATTGCATTTGACTATCGATCTGTTAGTCGCTGATGGCAAAAGTCTGACGTTAATTCTAAGTGATTTGCAACGCGGATATCAGGAACCCAATTGGCAGCCAGAACCACCGGCCGCGACTATTAGTGACTATATTCAAGCACTGGAAGATGAGAAAACGGGCGAAGCCTGGCAACAAAGTCGGCAATACTGGCTTAATCGCTTACCTTATCTGCCTGATGCTCCGGAATTGCCATTAAAAGATCATCAATCACAACAGCTTAATCAGCAATGTTTGATGGGATGTATCAGTCCGCAACAATGGCAGCGTTTGCAACAACGGGCAGCAGAATACCGAGCGTCGCCATCACAGGTTATGCTGACGTTATTCACCCATATTCTGGCAGTGTGGAGCAACAGCGAGCATTTCACCATCAATGTTCTGCATGGCAACCGGCTGCTTATGCCACAACATTGCGATACGTTGGTGGGGAATTTGTCTACCACGTCATTGTTGGAAGTGGATTTACGCAACAGCACAGGATTCAGTGACTCGGTAAGTCGGATACAGAAACAGTGGTTAGCTGATCTGCAACATGCTCTATTTGATGGTCAATTAGTACTCAGAGAGAAAAATCAGCACCGTCACAATCTGAACGCCGGTATGCCGATCGTGTTCAACGATACAACCGGTACTGCGGGTCAAGGGCCGTCAGGATTGGGAACGCTGAATCTTTTTGGGGCGCAAACACCGCATGTTTATCTCGACTGTATGCTGATTTCCAGCTCAGATGGCGGCGTTATCATTCAGTGGGCAATCTTGCCGCAACTATTCCAGCCACAAGTTGCAGAAAATATGTTTGCTCATTATCAGGCTAGCGTTGCCGCCCTGCTTGAAGCCGATTACCAATGGAACGCCCCACTGCCAGAGTGGCTCCCGGCAAATGATCGGATTTTGTGCCAAAACAGTAATGCGACAAAGAATGTTTTTCCACCACATACGCTGTGTTCGTTGATTGAACAGGCGGTAAACCGCTACCCACAACGTACTGCCGTAGTCGATGCTTACCGTCAAATCGATTACCGCACTTTGTGGTCACAAAGTCTGGCATTGGCTGACCATTTACTAGCGCAAGAAAATCAGCATTCGTCTCTGATTGGCGTGGTGATGGAAAAGGGTTGGGAACAGGTTGTCGCGGTTATAGCGATTTTATTGGCGGGACGGGCTTATCTGCCTATTGATGCCAGCTACCCGCAACAGCGTATCCATCAACTATTAGCATCAGGGGAAGTTGATACTGTATTAACTCAACCTAAGTTTGCTCAACAAATGGGTTGGCCTGATAGTGTACAGGTTATCTCGCTGGATGAACTATTACTTAATCGCTTGCCGAAAAATACCGGTGAACAGCGCTTGTCTGCTTGTCCTGAGGATTTGGCTTATGTGATCTTCACCTCAGGCTCTACTGGCAAACCGAAAGGCGTGATGATAGATCATCAGGGAGCAGTTAATACCATTCTTGATATTAACCAGCGTATTGCTCTCAATGAACACGATAGCGTACTGGCAATCTCAGAATTGACATTCGATCTTTCAGTTTATGATCTGTTCGGTACTTTAAGTTGTGGAGCAAAACTGGTTATTCCTTCTCCCGGTGACAGCCGACAACCCGACAAATTATTGGCGTGGCTACAGCAAGAATCCGTCACAGTTTGGAACTCTGTTCCGGCATTTGTACAACTGCTTGAGGAATACGCCAGAGATTATCCACATTCGCTGGATAGCCTGCGTTGGGTATTGATGAGCGGTGATTGGATACCGACCAATTTGCCGGCAAGATTATCTGCGCTCCATTCTGCGCTGAACCTTCTCAGTTTGGGTGGTGCAACCGAAGCATCAATTTGGTCTATTGCTTATCCTATTACTCAGGTTGATCCAAACTGGCGCAGCATTCCATATGGAAAACCACTGGCTAATCAGACTTTCTATGTGCTCAATGCAACGCTTTCACCCTGCCCGATTTGGGTAACGGGGGAGCTCTATATTGGTGGACAAGGGTTAGCGCTAGGTTACTGGGCTGATTTGGAAAAAACCGCTCAAGCCTTTATTACTCATCCTCAAACGGGTGAACGGTTGTACCGCACCGGTGATTTAGGGCGCTGGCGGCCAGACGGTAATATTGAATTCTTGGGGCGCAATGATCACCAAATTAAAGTTCGTGGCTACCGGATTGAGTTAGGCGAGATCGAACACCGTTTATGCGAGCACCCAGATATACAACAGGCGTTAGCGTTTGCACATACTACGTCAACCGGCGCATTGCAACTTGTCGCGGGTGTGCGTTTATCTGATGAAGCGCTGTTATCTACAGAACTTTTACCGGTTCTGCCTCATTGGTTGCAACAGACCTTACCTGTTTGGATGTGTCCACAGCGCTTTATCATTCTCGATACCATACCCGTATCAGACAACGGTAAAATTGACAGACGCGCATTAGCGGCCTTGGTGGGGGAAGTACAGGAAGTCAATCCAGTATCATCCGTTGCTCTCAATGTGACAGGACAGACTGTATTGGACCTTTGGCAATCGGTATTGGCACAACAATCTATTAATGTGCATGAGAGTTTCTTTACGCTAGGTGGTGATTCTCTGGCGGCGGTGCGGTTGATGGTGAAAATTAATCAGACGTTTAATCGTCAATACCCACTCAGCCTGCTACAAACTTACGATACCGTACACTCTTTGGCTGAATTTATTGAACATCAGCCAGAAAGCCCTTGCCAAGGGGTGATATTGAATGAGGGAAGCGTTGAGCAACCAGCCCTGTTTATCGTCCATCCTATTGGTGGACATCTGTTGGGGTATCGCCATTTGGCGGCCAATTTCGGCGACCAACGCATGGTTGGGCTGGCGTTTTCACCGGATAATTTAAATACAGATACCCCTTCCGTGGCGGCATTGGCGGCTGACTATATCAGTCAAATCCGCGCCATCCAGCCGCAAGGACCTTATGCTTTGGCAGGATGGTCTTTCGGTGGACTGGTGGCCTATGAAATGGCTCATCAATTACGAGCGATGGGTGAACGTATTTCTCAATGCATCCTAATTGACAGCTTTGCGCCAAATGTACGCACCGATTTGGCGTTGGATGAAACATTTTGTCATCGCCATTTCCTGCTCGATTTGCAGGGACAATTCCCAGGTCTGACTCTGGATAATCATGTTATCGCCGCCGATACTAAGACTTTCCTTCATGCATTACACGATGCCTTGCCACAATCTGCACAGATTGATGGCTCGCTGACCGCACTTTATGACGTGTGGCGCCATAACTTAAATGCGTTGCTTGATTACTGTCCACCGCAGACTTCACAGCCTTTCTGGCTTATTCGGGCAGCACAGGCACTACCTGATTTTATGGATTATCTCGATCCAACCACCATCGCCTCAATCGATCTTGGCTGGCAAGCTTTTGGGCCAGTCCATGTGACACAACTTGCGGGCGATCATTACACCTTGTTCCAACATCAACATGTCGGCTCACTGGTTACCTGTATGAAAGATATCTTGAATTCAGTATCAACCACTAATCTTGTTAAGGAGAACATATGATAAAGCCACGGCGGGTTCTGATTGTCGGTTCGAAATTTGGCGAATTGTATCTTAATGCGTTCTTACAACCTCAGTCTGGTCTGGAATTAGCCGGTATTTTGGCACAGGGCAGCGCTCGTTCGCGGCAACTTGCCTGTGATTTTAATGTGCCCCTATTCCGCTCACTGGATGAACTACCAAATGATATTGATATTGCCTGCGTGGTAATACGGGCGGAGGTTATTGGCGGCAAAGGCGATCAGCTCACTCAGGCACTTTTGGCGCGTGGAATTTCTGTCATTCAGGAACATCCCCTTGATGCCGAAGCTATCAAAAGACATCAATTAAACGCCAACAAACATGATGCAATGTTTTGGGTAAATAGCTTTTATAGCCAATGTCATGCTGGAAGAAGTTGGTTACATGCGGCGCGGCAAATCACTCACTTATCACAGCAGCGTCCGGTAAGTGGTTATTTGACAACCAGTCGCCAATTGCTATTTTCCGCGCTCGATCTGTTGTTGCAGGCATGTCACTGTCCGGAACCGATGGAGATAGTCTATGTCGGTCAGCGAAGCGGTGCATTTCATTGCTTTGAACTTAGCTTCGAAGGGACAACCGTAACATTAAACGTGCAATCCTATCTGGACCCGAGAGATCCCGATATGCACAATCTGGTGATGCATAAAATGACGCTGATTTGGCCTGCCGGTTATCTTACGCAGGAAGCCAGTTATGGGCCGGTCACTTGGACGCCCGTCCTTCATGCTCCTGATCACCTGAATAGCGAACAAAGCCTCTACCTGAATGCCAGTCAGCCGGATGGTAACTATTTGCACCAGGCAACATCACAAGTTCTTTGTCCGGCAACCAAAAACTGGATGACGGCGTTTGAATGTGATGGTGCTAAAGGTGTGGCATTTTTACTCAACACCTTGAGTTCTGTATTGAATGGCGCTTCCTGTCCGTCTGCTTTTGCTTACGATTACCAACTTCGGTTAGCTGGTTTATGGCAACAAATTTTGCGCATTATGGGAGAGCCGATTACTCAGGATTTACCGCCCCCTGTTTGGATTGAGCCAGCAAAATTGATGTTAACTGAGGAAGAATGCTGATGACATGGGCACTCCCTACACATCCGATGATTCGTCCGTGTCTGACGACTCACGGCGAACCCAAATACACGCTGTTAATCTGCCCCTTTGCCGGGGGCAGTACCAGTGCATTCCGCCACTGGTCCACACTGAAAAATTTAGATATAGCGGTTTCACTGGTGATTTACCCCGGACGTGACAGCCGCATGGCGGAAAAGGCTGCTGCCAGTATTGCGCCATTGGCGCAATCACTTTCTGACTTGATGGCGTCATTCACCCCCGCACAGAGAGAGCACCTGATACTTGTCGGTCACAGTATGGGAGCACAAGTTGCTTTTGAAACTTGCCAACGCCTTGAGCAACAAAGTTGTTCACCCAAGGCGCTGGTACTTTCGGGGTGCCATGCGCCTCATCTTCAATCTCGCCGCCAACTGAGCGGGTTGCCTGATCATGAGTTTCTTGAACAATTGATTGATATCGGCGGTTGTAGCCCGATTTTGCGAGAAGATCCCGGCTTGCTTGAGCTGTTCTTACCGATGCTACGGGCTGATTTTCTTGCTACCGAACGTTATTACCGGCCCATTCAGACTGACGCTGTAAAACTGCAAACACCAACGTTGCTGCTTTATGGCAGTGAAGACAAAGAGGCTTCTGCGATAGAAGTTCAACAGTGGCGGCAATGGCTTGCAGACGGAGAGCAACATCTTTCATATCGCTACAAGGAGGTTGTAGGCGACCATTTTTATATTACTCAAGAACCTGAAAGTTTTATTCGTCACATTACACAATTTATACAATATGTACAGGAGTTTGCATAATGGCACCTTTTTCTATTCCAGGGAAAACACTTACTTTGACGCCAGACTATCTTTGGAATGGCAAAACGCTAGACCAACAACTTGCCGGGTGGGCTGGTATTTGGGGCGATAAAACAGCGCTGATCTATCAAGAACAACAACTAACTTACCGTGAATTGCACCAATCCGCAGAGAGGTTAGCCAGCGGACTATTTCGTCGTGGGGTCCGTCGTGGAGATAACGTTATGGTACAACTGCCTAACCGTATCTCTTTTGTCGTTACCTGTTTTGCCCTGTTTAGGTTAGGCGCTCACCCGGTGTTATTAATGCCGACACAGCGGACACATGACGTTCATGCCCTTTGCCAGATTGCCCGCCCGGTTGCTTACATTATTCCCGATTGCATCCATGATTTTGACTACCGGGAAATGGCACGAGAAATTGCAGCATCTTGTCCCGATTTGAAACAGATTATTGTTGACGGAGAAGCGGAAGAATTTACCGCATTGGCATCCATTGATGATGAACCGGTAAATATTCCTGGTCCAAGCTATGGTGATATTGCTGTTTTATTGCTTTCAGGGGGAACGACCGGTACACCGAAATTAATTCCCCGTACTCACGACGCCTATACCTATGATTTTGTGCTCTCAGCCCGTCTGTGTGCGGTAAATACGGAAAGTGTTTATTTGGCTGTACTGCCTGTCGCACATAACTTCACGTTAGGCAGCCCCGGTATTTTAGGTACCCTTTCCCAAGGCGGAAGTGTCCTTCTGAGCGATACCGCCAGTTGTGATGAAGCTATGCCGCTAATTGAACAACACAAAGTGACCCATTTAGCATTAGTACCGGCTCTGGCACGGCTTTGGGAACAGGCCCGCGACTGGGAACAAAGCGATCTTTCATCCCTACTCTGTTTGCAAGTGGGAGGCGGCAGGTTGACGCCAGAACTAGCGGAACAGGTAATAGCACGCCTTGGGCCTTTGCAGCAGGTGTTTGGTACAGCGGAAGGATTACTCTGTTATACCCGATTAGATGATTCCTATGAGGTCATCATTAATACCCAAGGGCGGCCGTTATCAGAAGAAGATGAGATCAAAATTGTTGATGCCAATTTGCAATCTGTAGCACCCGGTGAGGTAGGAGAACTTATTACACGAGGTCCTTACACCATTACGGGATATTACCGTGCAGAGCAGCATAATACCGTGGCTTTCACCACCGATGGGTTCTATCGTACCGGCGATCTGGTTCGTATGACCTCAGATGGCAATCTGATCGTTGAGGGCCGAATTAAAGAACAGGTTAACCGCAGTGGTGAGAAAATTTCGACCCAGGAAGTTGAAACCTTGTTGCTGCAACACCCTGACATTGATGATGCCGTTGTCATTTCTGTGCCCGATGAGCTGTTGGGTGAACGAATCTGTGCCTGTTTACCTAACAACGGCAATCAACCGGAACCGGCGCAGATAGAGGCGTTTCTACAACAGAAAGGGGTTCAGCGTCATAAAATTCCTGACCAATGGTTGTTTGTCGCGTCTTGGCCGTTAACGACAGTGGGAAAAATTGACAAACGCCGCTTGGTACAGATGGCACAAGCAGAACATGGCTGCCCAATGCAGCAATATCATGAACAAACTGTTGCTATTACCAGTACTCCGTTAGATTTGATCACACATTTGCTTTCAGATGACGAAGCACAACCTTATATGCTCTATGAGGTGAAAGGTGAATGGTCATTGGGGATAGGCTGTGCAGCGACCATCAGTGCGGATGCATCAGGACAACTGATTGATCCACAAGGTAATCGTCATCCATACGATATCAGCACATTGAGCCAGAAACTTGAACAGGCGCTTAATGCTCTCCCCATTCAGGATTGGCGGGCCTACGGAAGAACTTTATTTGAATTCTCCCATATGACGTATGGGCTGCCATTAGAACAACAAAACGAAGCGTTAATAAAAATCACTATTCCACAGCATGAATTACGCATAACTCAAGGACAGGTTCTGATACGAACGCTCGAAGAAGGTCAACTCGCCATATTGAGTGAGAAAGTTCGCCAGGCTGATCAATTAGGCACACCGGTTTTCTCATGTACAGAAGATATGGAAATCATTAATCAGCCAGACGCGGCGAAGCATTATCAGGATAACGTCGCCAATGCGGTTAAGGATATTGCCGTGGGTCATTACCAAAAAGTGATCCTGTCACGTCGGGTTGAACTTGGTTCAGGTATTGATATGCCACACAGTTACTGGTTAGGCCGTCAGGCTAACACACCTGCCCGCTCCTTCTTCTTACGGGATGAAGATTTCTCTGTTTATGGTTTCAGCCCAGAAACCGTGGTTGAAGCAGATGGTTCAGGTTGGGTCAGTACGCAACCATTGGCTGGAACCAGAGCATTGACACATGATAAAGATCAGGATCGACGGTTGAGAGCAGATTTGCTTTCTGACCCGAAAGAGATCTCCGAGCATGCTGTTTCGGCCAAATTAGCATTAGAAGAGCTGGTGCCGATTTGTCAGGCTGACACACTTTGTGTATCAGAGTTTATGGCGATTCGTAAACGGGGTTCGGTACAACATTTAGCATCACGGGTAAAAGGATTACTACAAACAGATAAAAATCGTTGGGATGCATTTATCGCCCTATTCCCGGCAGTAACCGCTTCGGGGATACCCAAAAAACCTTCTTTACAAGCAATTTCACGTTACGAAGGTGAACCACGCCGACTTTATAGCGGTTGTGTCATGTTATTAGATAGCTCAGGTAAACTGGATGCGGCGCTGGTATTGCGTTCTCTCTATCAGCATCAAGGGCGCTGTTGGCTCCAGGCTGGCGCAGGATTGGTCAGAGATTCAAAACCAGAAAGAGAATGGCAGGAAACTTGTGAAAAACTTGACTGCATTATGAAATACGTTCGCTCTTACTCCGGCAAAAAAGAATAAATGAAGTAATAGCATTTCCGGGAAAACCAGAATTGTCTCTGGTTTTCCCTAGGCGACTAATTTTCTACTATTCTTAATAAGTCACCTTTCATTTTTCCTTCCGTGACAACCATTAACTTAAAAAAACCAAACAAATAGATATCAGCTTGCAACTATTTGCTGGTACTCATTTTACCTGGAGGTAATAAATATGTTCTCTCGTCGTGATATCTTGAAGGCATCCGCAATTGGCGCAGCCGCTGCTGGCATGGGCGGTATGATTAAAGCGGCTGTTGCTGATGAACAACACAATACAGTCACTGCTGGCAAGAATAAACAGCCAATGAATACCAAAAGTTTGTATAAATACAAATTCACCGATAGCAAAAAACGGATATTGGAAAATGGATGGGCACGAGAAGCCACGGTAGAACAATTCCCGATATCTACAGGGATTGCTGGTGTTGATATGTTACTTGAACCGGGTGGTGTCCGTGAACTTCATTGGCATGCTATTGCCGCTGAATGGGCATATATGCTGGAAGGTCATGCACGTATTACCGTTATTGATCCGGAGGGCAAAAGTGAAGTAGCTGATTTTGGCCCCGGCGATGTATGGTATTTTCCCAAAGGTCATGGTCATTCTATTCAGGCGCTTGGGGATGGCGCCCATTTTATTCTGGCTTTTGATAATGGGCATTTTTCAGAATTTGGCACTTTCAGCATCACGGATTGGATAACCCATATGCCGAAAGAGGTACTTGAGAAAAGTGTCAACATGCCGGCATCCGTTTTTTCTAAAATTAAACAGGGAGAAGCTTACATCGTTGGTGGCGCTATACCGCCGAAACTTCCCCTACCTGCTGACGATGGAGGATTGAATGATGCCCCACTTACCCACCGTTATGAACTCTTGAAAAATAAACCTTTCTTCGAGAACGACGCAGGGAGTGTTTATCGAGCATCATCGAAGGAATTTCCTATTTCTACAACGATCACCGGCCTTATAGAGACCATCAAACCTGGCGCAATACGTGAACTACATTGGCATCCGAATGCCAACGAGTGGCAATACTACATTTCAGGTAAAGGACGTATGACTGTGTTTAGTTCCCACGGACACGCACAAACCGCAAAATATGGGCCAACCGACGTTGGTTACGTGCCACTGGGGTTTGGTCACTATATCGAAAATATTGGCGATGATGATCTTCAAGTGCTGATTGTACTAGATAACGGTGTTTATCAAGATATTTCACTCTCTGATTGGTTAGCTAAAACTCCGTCTTATCTACTGGCGGATAACTTCAACAATGATCCCTCCGATTGGGTGAATCGTCCTAAGGATAAGCTAGTTATATCACGCCGTAGGACTTGAGATATTACACCGTAGTGTATTGAAGGAACCTATATAACTTTGTATATCAGAAATAGCCTCGTTTACTCGGGGCTTTATTTAACATCGGATAACACCTTTTTATCGGTAATTAGGTCAGTCAGGGATTAAAAGAATAAACTCCTTATTTTCTGTCATGTTTAATGGCTGTTTTACATTTATATAACCTTCTATGACCATTTAAAAACGTTTTGTTAACATTAGGTTATCCTATTTTCCAAGTCCTTTTGGTTTTAGTGCCTTCTTTTTTTTCTTTTGCTCATTTTATTATTTGTTTGATTAATCTTAACATAATGATTTAATTGGAAAAAAATCAACAAAAAATGGCAAGATAAAAGCTTACTAATAATTAGCATGTAAAGTAGTTTTATATTGAAATTAACGATTAGAAAGCCAGAGAAACCCTATATTTAAAACTGAAATTTATATTAGTAGCGACAAATTTAGGAGTTCTCTGCCATGAGATTCATAGATCAATAAACACTAACATAATGGAGAAATATAATGGATATAAAATTAATATCTGACAGAATTGGATATCAGCCCGTTGAAAAGCAAATAGCAGGAGAGATAATACGTGTACTAAACTTTAAGCAAACAGATGAGGGGTATACAGCATCACATGGAATTGAATATCGGGCTAAGAAAATAATATTAGCATACGCTTTAGCTGTAAGTGGTATTCATGATGTGTCTCAACTTCCTGATGACTATTATAAGAATAAAGAGACTGCCGAGGGAATTTATCAAGAATATATGTCTAATCTTTCATCTGCACTATTAGGTGAAAATGGCGATCAAATCTCTAAAGATATGGCAGATGGTTTTTACAAGAATGAACTGGATTTTGAAGGTGAATATCCTCAAAACATCTGGAATATTCCTGATCTTGAAAATAAACCATTGAGTGATTATTTAGATGACGATAAATTATTGGCACTATATTTTTTTGCGGCACAGGAAATTCCACTGGAGGAAAATCAACAATCAAATGCCGCAAGATTTTTTAAATTAATTGATTTCTTATTTATCTTATCTGCTGTAACTTCACTGGGAAGGAGGATTTTTTCAAAAAACTTTTACAATGGGTTAGAGTCTAAATCATTAGAGAATTATATTGAGAGAAAAAAGCTTTCTAAACCTTTCTTTCGACCACCTCAGAAGTTACCTGATGGCAGAATAGGTTATTTGGCCGGCCCAACTGAACCACCTAAATGGAGAGTTAGTTTTCAAGAACTTAAAAAGAACAAATCTAGGAATGGATTTGTTAATATGGGCGGTGCTGCAAAACAAAAGTATAGTTCATTTGTAAAAGAGGTGCAAAAGGGTAACGATCCACTTACAGCAGCAAAAAGTATTGGTACAGCAAGCGGCAGTAACTTGGAAAAATTGCCAAATAATTTATTTAGTGTGAGGCTAAGTCAAAAAGACAGGGTAACTTTCACGCAAAATAATGCTGAAAATACAATCACGATTCATAGTGTTGGAACTCATTATAAAAATATATGATGTGTGATCTCTAGCTTCGATTGGCAGAGCATTTTTAAGCTCTCATTTTTTCAACGGGAGTCTCATAAGGCGTTTTACTTTTCAAACCACTGTGTGGTCTGTGATAATTGTAAAACGCCTTCCTTTAGCCAATACACCTTACTGCCAAAAAGATATTACTGAAAGAAACCGACTCTCCCTGTCCATAACGTTAAATGGTTATAATTTTTGATGTTATTTTTGATTTATTTAACAAAACGCATAATATATATGACAGGATAAAAGCCAGCAAAGAATAGGCTATTATGTAAACATATATATTTATGTAATTAAATTTTTCCAGTAATAAGTTATGGATAAATTCGTTATGTATTTCAATAACAAAAATATTGTGAACAAGATATATGCCTAGTGTATTCTTGCTAATGTCATCAATTAAGCATGGTATTTCGTTGATATTCAAATTAACCAAGAATAAGAATAGGCACACCGAAGAAACCTGAAGGAATACATTATAAAATCTCCCATAAAAGAAGTCCATCCCAGTCCTGGATGAAATGATTGATAAAGATATCAATGATATAATAAAAAATACCAGAAGCATTATGTGTTTACAGGAAAAAGTCTTTATTTTAGGTTTCGTTAGCCCTAAATATCCACCTATCAAGAAACTAATCAAACCCTCAGCTTGGAACGGAAGTAAAATATTGAATGGGATTAGGGAAAAAGAGAATTTGTAATCTGTTAGTGCATTCAGCAATGTAAGATTAGAAATTATAAGCATTATGACAATTATTTTCATAATCCCTTTTGCGTTTGTTTCGTTAAATGCGTTACGCATTAGTGGTGTTAATATATATAGAGAGACAATTGCAAATATAAACCATAAATGGGTGGCATCTGATGTGGTTCTACTAACATTAATATAATTTAAAAAATTAGTATTAGGTACTGTTGTAAATTTACTGATAAAATATGTGTCATACAGATAATAAAAGATAAGCCAAAACAATAATACAGTTAATATCCCTTTGGCTTTATTAATGATGTAATCCACCTGTTTTTCATGTCTGTTATTTAGTAAGAAATAGCCACTGCACATAAAAAACAATGAGACCCCTAACTGACCGATCTGCCTAAGAAAATACAAAACCACGTCATTATCATCGCGCAACAAGAAAAATAAAGTAACGTGAGAAATTACAACGAAAAATATAGAAATGATCTTTAATAAATCTATGGTTAATATTCTCATTTTTTGTCTCTTAAATAGATAAAATGAAGTTTGAAATTTTTGGGGCAATCCTGGCCATACCTATTTTTGATGGATGCAAACCATCGGACACGGTGCCCAAGCTATTGCTGGTCATAATATCGATATTTCCTTCATTGAATCCAGATTGTTTTAACAAATCCAGATATGGGATGGAGTGTTTTTCGCAAATTTCCCGACAAACGCTGCAATAGTCAGACAAGTAGTACCCTTTGGCGTTTTTACTATTCATACCTCTTTGTACTGATATTGGCGTTGTTATAATAAATCCTATTCTCGCTAATGGGTATTTTTTGGTAACTCCGGTCATTAATAACTTCATGCCTCCAATAAATGTCAATGGGGTTTTGTCTTTATAATCACCTATTTCCACCCCTCCATAGGAACCAAAGTCAAATCCAAAATCATTTACCCCTCCCCATATTGTAATAATATCTGGATTGCTTCCCATTTTTTCATATCTTAAGCAAATGGCTGAATTGTCATTTTTATCTTTTTGGGCTATGCATGTTCCCCCTATTCCGTAGTTTTTCCATTCTTTTAGACCTAAATTTTTAGTCACTATTGGTTGATACCACCCTCTTTCAGTTATACTGTCACCGAGGGTAAACCAACACCCTTCCTTCAAATGCGATTGAATATAAGACATTTACTTTTATCCTTCTAAAAATAAAAATTCGACGAGAGACCATTGCGAGAACAAAGCAAAACGGAAAAAAGCGTGTTTAACTTTGAAATAACCGCCTTCATTAAAATCAGAAAGCGCATACAGAGCAAATTGCTTCGCATCCGTTAAGGTGAAGAGTCTTTTACTTTTATCGGCAATTTGGCCTATATGATGAGTCATCATCCTGATCCCATACAAATCATGTCCGTATAAAGATCGCTGACCGGATAGTGAAAATGAATTTCATCATTGCGGTTGGATCTCGGATAAAGTTGTCTCATATAAATAATACGATATCAACCTCTTTTACGACCTTTTAATCATGCACATTCATAACAGAAATACGGATTGGTTATCATAAACAAGTTATCTATCAGGTGCTAAAAAATGCCGATAGTGACAATTAGTTTGCTAAAGAAGTGGTGGATAGATTAGCTAAAGAAAAAAATGGATCTGAAACATAATATTGAATTACTGACCATCTGAGTTTAATAACAAAAATGCCGATCTTGAATATCGGCATTTTACAGTGAAAGAGAAGATTAATTTAATGCTTTAACGCTTCAATTTTATCCCGGCTCAGTCCGGTACTGGTGACAATAATATCCAAACTCACGCCATGTCGTAATAAGGCGCGAGCCGTTTCCACTTTACCTTTCTCTCGGCCTAGTTCAATACCTTGCTCAATACCCCGCTCAAGCCCTTTTTGTTCAAGCTGTTCTGCAATAGTCATCAACATCGTTTCATGCTCCGGAGATTGTTCAATCAGTTGATGGACAAATTGGGAGAGATCCAGCGTATGTCCATTCAGTAAAATATAGCGTAACACCACATTGCGCTGCTCAGTTGTATTATACCCTCCATTCAGGAGTTCCACCAATTGGGGGACCCATTCCAGCATATCCCGACAACGGATGTGTTTTTGCACCAGCTCCATCAGGGCAACCCCTTTATGCGTCAGGATCTCTTCATCGCTGAGCGCACTGACGTCCACTAACGGAAACGCCTGGCGGTATAAGCGGGCAGCCTGTTCAGGGAGCGTAAAACAATCCAGCCACCGGTTTGAGTAAGGATAAGGACGAACCTCACCATGATAAAACAGCAAAGGCGCCACCAAAGGGAGTTCAGTATGGCCTTTTTTCAGGTGGGCCGCCATTGCTAACATGGCATAATACATCAGCCGCCAGGCCATCAACGGGTCAGGAGTGGACTGATGTTCAATCAGGCAATAGATAGCCTTGTCCCCGAGTTGTTTCAACCGAGTACAGCACATCACTGTGCAGTTGCCGTAAATGCCGGTCCACAAAACTGCCGGGTTCCAGTTTCAATGTGGTTAAATCACACAACGACTGGATCTCTTCGGGCAGATAAAGAGATAAAAACTCCCTGGCCGTTTCGGGCTGCGTTAAAAAATGTTTGAATAACGCGTCATGGTGAGGCCGTTTTTCTTTTTTTGCCACAATCCGTTTCTCTGTCTTATTAATTAGTCATTGCCACGCATTGTCAAAATTATAATATCTCTGGAAAACTCGCAACCAATGTACAACATATTATTTCGGTGATTATCCATTTTCCTTGAGTGGATCGAAACTGTCTGGAAACCGCTTACAGAAGCGCTTGGCGACCAGTCTGTCGGAATCCATGAGGTCGTGGGCGATGGCCACTCGGTGATGATGAAGTGGCACATGAAAGTCTTGCATAAAGGTACTTTCGTCGGTGCTTCCGTGACCAATAGTACTCGGCCAACATGATGTAAAGCCTTGGGCCGAAAAGATTCCAAATAAATTTGATGTGATGACAATATGCTGCCCGCCTAAGATTGGGGCAGCAACGGTTAATCATACCTGACATATACTCTTCTCCCACTCGTAGTAAGGGAAGAGCAGTTATATTATCTATTAAAGAGCCAGCTCCACCATCGATAGACGGGTATTTAATTCTTTTTGTGGAACTTGTTGAAATAAATGTCTATCTTTGATTGAGAAGCATTCAACCTTTCCACTTCTCATGCCGTCATTCCTTACAGCAAATCGCACGCTGGGCGGATATTTGTAATTTGGACTCAAAGACATACCGCAAGCCAACAGGAAATCAATTTTCGATGATGATTCAATAAGCTCATCATTGCGTTCTCCTGGCTTAACTCTCCCATAATCAAGGCATAAGTTAATGCTAAACGGGCAGTCGTCAATTATATTGTTATCGATAGAGAAACCGTAGTTCATGTTATTATCATGCTCACCAACATGCTGAGTCTTGTTTAGAACTTCGACAGTTAATCCATCTACAAAGGTAAATATAAACCCATTATTAGTCACTTTATCTTTAAGACCGAAATCAATATGTGAAGTTGTACGCTTTGGCCACATTGACCTTTCAAATCGACCATCGTTTTTCTTTTTAAAGTTATTGCTTATTAAACAGTAATTTAAAGGTTCAAATACCCCGTTATTACTAGTTTCTACCAAGACTGCCACTGTTCCTGCCAACAGAACGATTTTACCCACTTCGCTTTCGGGTAAGGAATTCATCAAACTTTCCTGTGCATCTGATAAATAATGCATCATATAATCAGTTAGTTGATATAATTCATCTTTGTTTTTGAGCGTATTCCATTTTATGTTCCAAAAAAATTCAGGTAAAGAAAAAAACAACGGGGTGTTTTTTTCTTTATTTTCTGATGCAAGAAGAATATTTTCTCTCACCAAGTCAATTCTACGTTCTATTTCTTTCGCCAAGTAATCTTGTATGCTCTGTCCGCTTTCTCTATCAAGAGAAAACTCAGAGCGAAATGTTGCTTGTCTTATAGATGCCACATTAATTTTCATATTATTCTCCTTTGGTTTATCCATTATAATTCTCCTTTCTTGTTGGTACCGGATGTAATGACGAAGATAAAAATATCGCAAAAACTTTTACGCTGCCTACAATTTTGTTTGTAGGGGGATGAAGCCTAACTAGAAATAATGGCTAAATAATCAGTTAATAAACACAGAAATAATTATCTCCCAATTAATGTCAGCGTTGACTACCTTTGCCATAGTAACCAAACTTGTAAGAATTGATAATTCCTTCAATTAATGATTTTTCTCTTTTATTTGGAGTCTGATTATTATCAATTTTTCTATATGTACTTTAGGTAAAATTAATGTTTCTAATATGTCGATTTTTTGAGTAGAATTCTCTCTATAAAATTGCTCAAAAAAAGAGTTGTAATTATTTAAAGATAGGAGTTTATTTATGTGATTTTTTCCTTATATCATTATTTCAACATGCAATGTAATTATTCTTCACCAAGTGGATTATTAAACAGGATAATTATTTTTGAAAAAATCAGAATATATCCGATTAAATTCATCTAATCAAAAATGATTATAATTAATCATGCGTTTAATAACTTTATCAGAGAAATAAAAAGATATTTTTCTAATATCATCCAACGATTCTTGACATTCCATAACCGACTTCTAGTCTCTATATACACATCATTATGAATGTCTAATCTAAAACTTGAACATTCCAATCCTGAATATCGGGATGGGGAATTTATAATCTAATATAAAAATATACAGGCTTAACTATAATCCATTCGATCATGTAGTCCCCATGAGAAAAGAAGAATTGCACCATGTCCCCGCGGCGAAGAGTGCGCTGAACCGTTTTGCCGATGCTGAAATACCTCAACACCCGTGGATGGCGCAGAACGACTTCGGGAGCTCGCACCAAGATAGCTGGTGTTCCGAGTCCGTGTCGCTCAACGGTCCTGTTAATGACAATCTTCTGCTTATTGAGCAGTACAATCCTTTCGGATACACGCCGAATATGGTTTGTAATAGTCAGAATCAAATGGTGGGCGTCTCGCTGGACTACTCCGCATCTCAGTTCTGGGTGGTGGTATTTGACGAGAACTGCAACATTATTTCAGCCACGAAGGCGGGTACACTTTCCGGCAATAGTACCTTCGGCGGCGGCTACTTTTACCTAGACAACAACGATAACACGATAGTGGTACAGGACAACCAGATTGTCAGCTATCCGACAGCGGATGTGCAGCCAAGAGAAGGCGAGATTTATGCGCTCACACCGAACTGGCAGAGCGCTGATATCATCGAAGTGGTCACTGGTTCAGTGGATGGCAATTCCCTCTACTCGTCGCTGCCTGTTTGGGATGCGGATCGTCCGAATCTCTACTGGTGCCTGATTGCCGGTGATTATAACTACCAGAGCTACCCGGAGAGTACACTCAGCTCTCCTGCATGGATAGCAGTTGTGCAAATTGATCCGAATGATGGGAGCACAACACTGATTGGCGCGAAGAAGCTGGAAAAACAGTGGAACAACAATACATTCGCTGTTGATGAGAACGGGGCTTATATCGTCACCAATGGTATCGATAGCAAGGGCTTATGTACGAAAGGGTATCTCTGGGCGTTCGGTCTGGAGGGGAATGAGATCACCATTCGCTGGAAGACGCCTTACAAGAATGCCGGATACCGGAAGCCGGGTCAGACGAATATCGGTTCGGGAACTACGCCGACGCTCACCAAAATGGAGGACGGGACTGAACTGGTGGGAATCACCGACAATGCCTCGTTGATAGGCTTTGGTGATACCTTTGTGGTCGAAAATAATTTCGGCCACTATCCGACGTGGCCGTTCTCGCAGCTAGTCCCGAATGGTCCCGGCATGGAGATGATCCGCATCAATCCTGAGAATACTGAACAACCCGATGAAAAGAGATGGTCTATTCCAGACGTTCACTTTTACGCGATGAACATGCTCTGTCGCGGCAGCGGTATCATCTTCGCGCATACCTGTAGCTGGTCCGATGATATTTCAGCGTCAAAGGGAGGAATGTACTACATTAGCGCCATCGATTCTTTCAATGGCCGGGTGATCTGGCAAATTCCCCTCGGCAGAGGTGTGAACTATTGTCATGAGTACGGCGGCATTTACTTCAACAGGAATAATGACCTCTACATTGGCACTAACCAGTATCTGGTCTCTATCATTTCCAGAATCGTTCCAAAGAGCTTAAGGAATAGGTGGGCAAGAACGACTGAGGCAATTACTAGCTCCGTGACTACAACCTGGTCCAATAGGAGCGAAGCTGCAAAGTACGACATTTGACCTTTTTGAACTGAATTCGCAGCTTTACTCCTACATTACTCCTACATTACTCCTACATTGCTATCTACTATCACTTTTAAAAGCACTGCGAACCTAGTTGGAACCTAGACGATCAGACATTTTGTCGGAATTGCAGCCTTCATAAAGTAGGGAAACCACATCGCCGTTATTCCATCGGCCAACAAAGTCCATTGCTACGATTCCGAGAGTTGGTTTATCGTGGCCCGGGTGTTCAGGTTGGTAGGTATGAATAAGCCAATCCTTAAGGTTTTTGTACATATAAAAAGCATAATAGAGAGTGAAATCAGGGCCACTGTATGCACTCGTGTTAGTCAGATATAGAGTATCCTCGCTATCTTTCAATGCCTCTTCGAGATGATTAACAACAAGATGATATTTCTCTTTCTTCTCAGGATTATCATAGTGATCTTCAATATCCATTGATGTCCAGGCGATCCCAGACAACCCTTTATTCCTTGAAATGATAACAATCTTTCCTCTGACATCACCAAGCTTTGGAATTTGGCGATCGTCATGAAAGAGCGGAAAGTATTTGTCCTTGTAGTGCTTGAAAATAGCGTTGAATAGTTCGTCTGGTTCCTTTGATTGCTCTTGTTTGATACTCATCAAAATCGTTTCTGATGGATTAGCTTTAAGAAAATTCCGGCAGTCATTGACTACCTTATCGAATACGATGTATTCATTGATGATCCCGTGATGCATGTCAAAAATCCATCTGTCCTCATAGCCATCAATGATAAATCCCCTATCATTGGTTTTTGCATGGCATCGGATATCCAAATAGCGAATTCCTAGCTGCAATTGGTCCGATATTGACAAACTCTGGCATTGAACAAGTCCCGATATGTTCCTGTGGGCGCAACTTTCATGTGTTCCCGGAATAGTGATATGGCTCAAAAGTCGATTATCATCATGCAAATGTCCCATCCAAGCATTAGGAGTCCATATTGACAGTGAGCGCTCGGTTTGATGATCAATTTTTGATTTTTCATCGATATTATTACCGTTGTTATTCATATTTATTTCTCACCATATTAATTTAAGTTATTTAAGAGATATTTAATGTGTGAAATAGAGTGACATTATTATTCTTAAGTATATACCCGTCATCTTTCAAGTTGCCTCTTTGTTGGCTGCACTCACTCACCCCGGTCACATAGTTATCTATGCCCCCGGAGATTTGCTCCCTTACCGTCACGATCCATCTTGAAATCCATTGGGTATACTACTATTTTGAAGAAATTAGAAGTGCGCCAACAATAGGCAATTAAAGAAGATAATTATTGAGAAAGTATAGTGATTATATACATAATGAAATGAGTATTTTTAAACATAGAAAATCTACGATTTAGATATTTTAATTAAAAAAACGCCTGAAAATAGTTGGCGAATTCGATTAATGAAAATATTTTTTTCATTTTTATATATTATGAGGCTAATCGTAATAAAATGAATAGACATTACTGGCATTAAAATAGTGAGCAAAAAATCATTTCCTCCTTACTGAATTTTGATTTCAATTATCTTAATCATTGTATAAGCCAGTAACTCAATAAAAGATTTGCTGAAAAAATTGGCTACTGACATTAATCTTCCGGAAGAAAACGTTATTCCTTTCGACATTACAAATCATGACAAAGCGAAAGAAATGGTACATAAAGTGCTTCAACGGATCGGGAGTATTGACTGTATTATTTTCACTGCTGGCGTCAGTCAACGTTCTTTAGTTGCAGACACACAATTCTTTGTCTATGAAAAATTGATTAATTTAAATTTTTTATCCATTGTCAACATAGCATTAACTGTACTCCCTTCGATGATTGAGAAAAAGAGAGGGCATTTTGTTGTTCTCTCCAGTGTGGCTGGTAAGTTTGGTACACCGGGTCGTTCAGGCTATTCAGCATCGAAGCAGGCATTGCATGGTTTTTTTGAATCTCTGCGTGCTGAGCATACGAAAGACAATATCAATGTTACATTTATTTGTCCCGGTTTTATTAATACTGATATTACCATGAGATCTCTCACTGGAAATGGGGAGCCTTATCAACGTATTGATAGTGAACTGGAACACGGCATGCCTGTCGATTTATGCGCCAGGAAAATTGTTAAGGCAATCGTTAGTGAAAAAAGAGAGATATACCCCGGAGGTAATAAAGAAGTCATTGGTGTATACCTTAATCGATTTCTTCCACGATTGTTACAGTATATTATTGCATTAAAAGGAAAATAAGCTAGATGGTGGAAATCAGTTTGTTAAAGAAGTAACGGATAAATTAGCTGAGAAGAAAAAGGGATCTGTAACATAATATCTAACGTATTAATCATCTTGGTTTGACAATAAAATCCTCTACTTTGTGGTAGGGGATTTTCAACTTATTTAAGTGATCTTTCTCTTATGCCATTATTTCAACATGATATGGATTTATTCTTTGCTAATTAGATCACTAGATTGGAGAACTATTCTTAAATCCAACGGAATAAACGAATGTATCTGATTAAACTTATTTAATATTTCATTTTGTCGTATTGTGTTCCATCCGATTCCCCTTGATAATATGGATGAAATGATATCGTTCCATCCTCCGGGAGTGAATATATATGATGAAAAATAGTGATCCTTTTCCTCATCTAACATCTCTGCTACGCCAGGGAGTTAGTCATGCACTGTATCCTAATGCTAAATCATTTCTTGACATGATAGCCGAGGATATTGTTTTTGAATTTCCTTATGCTTTGCCTGATGGAGTGCAAGTATTAAATGGAAAAAAAGCCCTCAAAAACTACCTTACAAGCAAATTAAAAGGAGATTATCATGCAGAATAATATTTTGATCACAGGTGGTAAGGGGAAAACCGGAAGGTTGATTAGTGAGTTACTGACCCAAAATGGGATCGCGCATCGGATTGGTACCCGCACCCCTGAATCAGGCAGTGAAATTGCTTTTGATTGGATGCGTCCTGATCTGGCCGAAGCCGCATTTTCTGGCATCAGGTCACTATATATTGTGGCGCCAACGAACACTAGTGATCATGGTTCAGTAGTACCACCATTGCTTGAGATAGCGCTAGAAAAAGGGGTTCAACGTTTTGTGTTGCTTAGTGCATCGTCGCTGGCCTCTGGTGCTCCAATGATGGGAAAAATTCACGCCTGGCTGGAAGCTAATACGCCAGAATGGACAGTATTACGTCCTACCTGGTTTATGCAGAACTTTTATGAGCAACGGCATTTGGTAACAATAAATGAAGAGAACGCTATCTATTCTGCAACGGGCGATGGCAAAGTGGGGTTCATTGACGCCCTTGATATTGCTCGTGCTGCTGTTTCTGCATTAACATCAAATCGAACCATAAATAAAGATTTTATCCTTACAGGACCTGAAACACTTAGTTATGGAGATATTGCTGCTGCATTGAGTAAAGCCTTAGGCCGCAAAATTAGTCACCGAAATCTAACGACCAGTGAATTGGCCAGTCGGCTACAACAAAATGGACTGGATGAAACCTACTCAAAAATCCTTTCAGCAATGGATAATGACATCGCATCAGGTACTGAGGAGCGCATTACAGATGGCGTCAAAGCATTAACAGGAGTGAATCCTTGTTCACTGGATATCTTTATTCAGAGGGAATGTCATCGCTGGAAGGTTTAATTGTATGACTCGGGATAATACTTGTCCGAAGTAAAATAACGATGTTGTACTTATTATACCCGTCATCTTTTAAGTTGCCTCTTTGTTGGCTGTACTCGCTCACCCCCGGTCACATAGTTCTCTATGCTCCCGGGGATTCACTCCCTTATATCCACACATGGAAATCCCTAGTTATTTTCTTAATTGATGATGATTATCTGCATACCAGGTAATATAGTCATTACTGGATATTGGCGTCTCGATTCCAATTTTATCCACGCCAAAACTGGTAATATAATCGTTTATTCTGTCTGCATGTTTACGTATATATTCAATACGTCTCTCGTCTATTCTTTGCGATTCCTGTAAATTGATCACTTCACTTCTCAGGAGATTGCTCATGGTACGGTGAATCCAATCGAGGAGATAACCTTCGATGATCATATAAAAATCATCATTATTGTTATGGTATGTATCAATAGTTGTCGTCACCACGGATAAAACCGCATATGTTTGGCTTAGTTCTAGAAAATCCCCACTATGATTATTAAACGTGTCTAAGTTTATCCTTTTATTATTATTTACTATTAATTTATTTAGTTTTTCATATAAAAAGTCCATATAATCATTCAAAATGGAAAATAGGTCATGCTGGAAAGATGCTTTGTTTATTTCTTTCATCTTATTGAGAATGATCATCCTTCCGGCTTTTAGTGATAATACAAGGTTATCCCCTTCCGAAGTAATCGCGCCAAAATTAGATATTAAATAATTGGGGATCTTATTAAGCGTAAATAAACCATGTGCGCCGCAGCGTTCACGACAATTAATTAATATTTCTTGCGTGCGCCATGTGCACAAGGACTTAGTAGTAATGATTTCAATAAGTAATTTATCTGGAAATTTAAAGCTTTTAACTGATTCTGATAATATAATTGAAACTTTTCTTGTTAATTCTCTTAAGTATAACGCGTGAGTGATTGTGCTCAAAGTATCCCAGGCAATACCCTCTTTGAAATGAGAATAATTAATTATTGGCATAGTACCTGAATAACCGAATGTTTGTCGTTTATTGCCATATGTGCTAGTTATATGAAGAGCTGATTTAGCTGCTGTAACTGAGATCACTGCCATGCATAACTTCCCTGAATGTATTCTATTTGTAATTAACGAAAACCTTTCTGTTAATTCTTTAGTATGCAATGATACTTTACCCTCCCTAGTCAGTGTTATCATATTGCCCGCAAGTAGTCCTTCAAAAGGTATTTCGACATTATTAAATGAAGTTATTGCGTTATCTAAATAAAATCCTGGCTTATCGCCAAGTGGAGTAATTTTAACTCCGGGAGTTAATTTGCCATTTACGGACAGAGGGAGAATAAATGGAAAAATACCATATTTCCTTCCTGATACATTTAACTGAGCTAAAATTACAGCTACTTTTGGTAGTTCACAAGGTGTAGTATTAGGCATAAATTTATATGCATTTTGGCTGGGTGAATTCAATATGAATACGCCTTTTTCCGGGAGATAATTAGCTTGTGTTTCGATCGCGATGAGATTATTTCCGTGAGCCAGCTCAGTTGCCAGATATACTCCAATGGCATGACCTGAGCAAAGTTTTCGGTAGAGATCTTCCACATATGGAGTTTGTGCTCCT
This sequence comes from Photorhabdus aegyptia, assembly GCF_000612035.1. Lineage (NCBI taxonomy): Bacteria > Pseudomonadati > Pseudomonadota > Gammaproteobacteria > Enterobacterales > Morganellaceae > Photorhabdus > Photorhabdus aegyptia. The sequence continues at coordinate 55,784 of NZ_JFGV01000008.1, forward strand.
AAGTTAGCGATAGTGCCTATGGCTAAATTAAAATGAATTGATAGCATAGAAACTACAGCGCAATCGTGTGGAGCTACAAGTTCATGCAGGGAAACTAATTCATTAAATGATGTCGTATGAATATTATTATTTTGAATATATTTAAGCAGTTCTATGAATTTTTCTACTGACGACGGGTAATTATCACAAGTGTTTTTAAGTATGGCTAAAAGGTTATCAGATATTACCGTATTTCCTATACCTAAATAAGACCTTAATTTTGATTCCGAATTGCACAATGATCTATTCATATAGATGAAGCCTTTCCTAGAATAATATGTATATTAGCTATCTAATAGTGTCATGGGATACACCAGAAATATATACCTCTAATTTAAAAAATTTTATTATATAAAAGTGACCTGTTGAAAATTTTCCTTCTTATAGCCCAGTAGAGAAAACCATATTAAAACATGTTTATCAAATAAACAGGAGTTGGGGAGAACGTTAAACAGCTAAACTGGCTGCCCAAACTTAAGTAAATTTCCACTTGGATCAATTAGGTGGAACTCCAACATGCCCCATGGAGTTTCCGCAAGCGGAGAGACTTCAGTCTGCGCTTGTAGTTCTTGAAACACACTTTGGATATCTTTCACGAAAATATAGCAAGAAGTGTTCTCTGCAATGTACTTATCGTTACATGCCCAAAAATGGATTTCAGCTTCCCCTCTGCTAATTATCGCATATTCATTAGGAACAAAATTGTCGCAATGGAACCCAAGTTTACTTGTGTAAAAGTCAACCAATTTATCTAGATCCAATGCAGCCAATACAGGGACAGCCTCCCAATCGCTCATACATTTTCCCTTTTATTTATATATAATTTTTAAACGCTCATACAGGATTGTCTGACAAATCACTGTACGTTACTCTCATTAAATAAGTAATATGACTATAAAAATAGATTCAACAATACCTCCTATTTCGGTTTGTCCGGCCATCTGATCTTTTCTTCGTAACCACTCACTTTTTAACTTACTTTCGCAGCTTCAGCCAGACTTTTTTTCCGTTGCGATTCTCCTGTTAATTCCAGCCGATGTGCGTTGTGGATCAATCGGTCTAACAGCGCATCTGCAACTGTCGGATTTTCCATCAATTCAATTTTGGCACAGCTTTTAAGTGGTTGAAATGAGTTCATTACACTCGCAGAAATGTTCAACTAATTTATCCAGAATTTAAGTTAGTTAGCTTATTTAACCACTGATTGAAATGTGGGCATTGGGAACGAATTGTATCAAAACATTGATACGGATCATCGCTGTGGCCTCCCGCCGAGTAAATTTTTCTTCCATAATTCACCAAGGCTATAGTCTTCAAGCCATTCTGAAAGAAAGTCACTATTCAGACGCTTAAAGGTCGATACCCCTTGTTGTTTGTCAACGATAATCAAATCATCAGCATCAAATTGATCGACCAGTTCGACTGACTGGGTAGAAATAATCAGTTGGTGCTTACTGCTGGCGTTTTTGATCAAACCAGCCAGTACATTAATAGCATAGGGGTGGAGTCCAAGCTCTGGTTCGTCAATAATAATTGAACTTGGCATATAGTCTTCAGGTTGCAGTAACACGGTAGTCAATAAAATAAATCGTAAAGTACCATCGGACAATTCACTCGCTTTAAACGGAATATCCTGCTCTTTCTCTGTCCATTCGAGTTGAATGTAATCAGTATTATCCGAGGTGGGCCGCAAGTAAAAATCACCAAAAAATGGGGCAACCATTTGAATGGTTTTGACAATGCGTTTGTAATGCAGAATATGATTTTTTTGCAGACGATATAAGAATGCCGCTAAATTAGCACCATCTTCCCGTAAATAGTCATTATCATTAATACGATGAGTTTGTTTAACTCTGGCATTATCACTCGTATCATGGAAATGGTAAACCCTCCATCGGAGCATAGTAAGTAATGCGTAGTCCTCAATGTTATGACATCCCATTTGTAAATCACATTCTGAGATAGATTTGTAGCCTTTTATATTAATTTTTCTTAAGAAATTATTGTTGGTTACTGGTTTCATAATTTTGCCTTTTCAGCATTATGCGACTCAAATATGCCCTATGTTAGGGCAAATAATAGGTTAAGTATTATCTTGATTGCCAGGTTTGCGTCCAGCTCTTCCTCTAAAAACTTTTCCTTAGTGGAATACATTATCATTAAAATGCTCCTTCTATACACCAGAGGCTTCAGCCGCTTTGTTACCGCCACAACTGCTCTAATTGCTACTGGCTGGAACGAAAGTTGCCGAGCGAGATTCATGCCTCTGCATGAAGCATCTAGGGATTATCTTAAAAATAAGCTTTATTCTGATGCAGAGGGTGTGATTTTGTATTACCACACTGCGATGCCTATTGTGGTTCAGTGTGAGTGGAGCTACGGAATTAATCAGGATGGAACTATCCTGGTGCAGCTGGTAATCCTTCTTATGCTGGAACGTGAGGTACCAGACTGGAAAAATGCTAGTTATGCTGAATGCTGACTTACCTCGACGATGAAAACAAACGTCGAAGGACGTTGCAACAACTCAGGCGTGAGGGTTATCCGGTTAAGGATGAAGATGTTGAAAAACTCTCGCCGTTACAATGTGGGCATATCAATATGCAAGGGCGCTATTCCTTTACGGTGCCGGAGTCCGTCAGCAAAGGAGAACTGAGAGCGTTCAATGAAGAGGTTTAATTTATTGATTAATATATTAATGGCTATTTAAATTGGCCCATTAACGGCGTTTGCTGTTCCGTTACTCCCCAAACCCCTATATAACCAGTTAGTGAATTGGTTATGAATCTTAGTGTTTGATGATTATAGTACCAGATGGTGGTAATCAGCTTGATAAAGAAATAACTGATCAATTAGCAGAGAAAGAAAATTAATCTGCAACATAATACTGAATTTAACGATAATAACTTTTACTTTTTTTGATAAAAACCACCATGTTGCTTTTATCAATTATTTATTTCAATGGAAAAACTTTTGGCATTATTTATCAGGAGAGTCACCTATTATATTAATATGAAGTTGGTGCAAAGATTATTTGCATAATTTACACTGCAAAACGTCAGACCTTATTTATATTATTAATCAGGAGTAAATTATGAAAAAATTGATATCTATGTTATTTATTTTAATTGGTATGATTAGCGCCCCTGCATTCTCAGCGGAAACCAATAGTGGCATTGTTAGAGTCGCAGAAATTAAAGCTGATTGGGATAATCCTGCACATTATTTTTATACATTTAGCGGGAATTTAGCTGGTAACTGTGGGAAACCTGGTTATATTTGGTCAGGATCAAGCGCTGAAAACGTTAATAGGCTATTAAGTCAAGCTTATGCACAGGGTTTAAATATTAAAGTTGGTATAGAAAATGCGAGTTGTAATATAACTACCGTTTACGTTATTAAACAATAGTAATTGTTTCTTATGCCATTATTAATGAGGCAAAAAGATAGATAAACATTGATTTACCTAACTCTATAATAAAATCCTCTACTGCATCGTAGAGGATTTTTAAAATTAATTTAAACAACATTTTCTTTGTGAAATTATCTCAGCGTAACATCTATTTATTCACAATATATTTCAGTGATAAAACTTGGTGCATTCTCAATGGTGTCGTGAACCGGGCAGGTTCTATTAATAAAGTCGACAAAAGCATGAATTTCTTCTTCACTATTATCAGCTTTAATATGAAATTTTGTCACTATTTTAGAGAAACCTAATTTCGCTTGTTTATTTCTACCAGTGAAACCATCAGTATCAAGTTCACCTTCTAGATCAACGTGAATATCAATTAAGTTAATTTTGTGTAGTTTAGCAAAAGCCTTTGCTACGATACATTTACAAGCCCCGAGAGAACAGAGTAGAGCTTCAACTGGATTCATCCCCTGATCAGTACCACCTAAATTACGCGGTTCATCCAAATAAAAGGAGAAATCTCTTGATGTACATTCAACTTTCACTCCAGCTACAGATTTTACTGTGGCAGTAAATAGTTCTTTCGCCATGATCCAACTCCTTAAAATTAATATTAGTTTTTCACCGGGGCAAACAGAATTTTGCTAATCAGGATAAAACTCAAAGGACAGTATCTGGGACATACCCCAAATGCATACATCGGGAAACGCATCTAATCCGGTTTCGTTCATTGCTGAGGCAACGGCTTTAGACCAGACAACATCAACCCAGTCTGGATCATCTAACTTTGTCTTTAAACTAGGAGATTCTTTTAAACCATAAAGAATCTCTTTTCTTTGCGCTTTAATTGTTCTTTCCCAACTTGCTCCTCTATGGCTTGGTTGGTATTTCCATTTTAATAAGTGAGCAATTAATACTGCCATGCGGCTAGCCAACTCACGCTGTTCGCTCTTGCCCACGTCTTCGATCTCCTCAGCAATATTGGTTATATCAATCTCAGAGAATTTACCGGCACGTAATAACGCTGCCTGTTCATTTGCCCAAGCGACCACATCAGTTTCGTAACGGGTATGATTCATAATTGCCTCCGCTAATAGGTCTATTATGCTAGCAGTCTGTCAGAGAATACGCTTTAGGTCAAAAAAGAACTTATCTTCGATAACTCAGTATTCAGCCTACTGTCGGCAACATTCCACTTACGATGCCAATTTGGATTGCTATTACTGCAACACCGCAGGCAAATACCAGCAATAGTACGGGCTTACCACCAGGTACCCGATATTGACGTTCATTTTGTTGACGGGATTTATATGCCAGGAGGCTAGGTAATAATAACGCTAAAATTGACAGCGCGACCGCGGCATATCCCAACGCCATTACAAAACCTTTTGGGTAAAATAGCGCGAAAATCAATGGTGGAACGAAGGTCAGCAAACCAGTTTGCATACGTCCGGTTACATTATCTTTGCGTTTAAATAGATCACCTAGAAAATCAAACAGGCCAAGTGCGACACCGAGGAATGAGGTTGCGAGCGCTAGATTAGCAAACATTTGTACTGCGAGTTCAGTTTTCGGTGAAGCAACAACTTCACGAATGCTGTGTAATAAGCCATTCAACCCGGCGTTTTCAGCTAAGATATCGACAAACGTGTTGGAATTGATACTCCCTAATGTCGCCAATTGCCAGAAAATATAAGTAATTAACGGAATTGCACTGCCGATAATAAACACCCAACGGAGCCGACGTACATCGCCGTTCATATATTTCACAATACTGGGAACACTGCCGTGAAAACCAAACGATGTGAATATCACCGGAATTGAAGATAATATTAACCCTTGTTCTAATGGTAGTGTCAGTAGGTTAACATGCTGAACATGCGGCATCATCAGCCCCAACATCAATACCAGGAAAATAATTTTCGCACTGAAAATAACTCGGTTAACCATATCTACTGAACTGGTGCCAATGCAAACGATTCCTCCGGCAATTACCGTAAATAGAATAACGCCCACGGAAGCAGGAAGGGACAAATTAAGCCATTTATTGAGGCTGACTGTCAGTAATTCCCCGGCACCACTAATATAGGCTGATGTTAACGCATACATCAGAAACATCATGCTGAAACCCGTTAATATTTTGCCGCCGCTGCCAAGATAACGTTGAGCAAGTGTCCCTAATCCCGTATCAGGAGACTCATATTGATAAGCTTCAACCAGTAATAATGCGGTGTAACTCATCAAAACCCACAAGCCAACCAACATAATCAAACTTACACCAAATCCTACACCGGCGGTGGCTAATGGCATGGCTAACATACCAGCACCTATAGTGGTTCCGGCGATAATAAAAGTACTACCAAAAGTTCGGTTCTTCACGTTTTTTTCCCTTCGAATCAACAACAAATATTTAATAATAGAAAATCAGGCCACTTTCTTTTTTTCTTCTTCATCAACAATCTGAGTCAGTTTGTGAATAAAAATTTTCTGGAGCCTTTCCCAATACTCGTCAAAGTCGTCAGCACTACGTAAACAATGAGTCATCACAGCAGCACGCAAAACATATAAACTGTGGACTTTCTGCCATTCTTCTTGGTCAAAACCGCAACTTTCAACGTAATGCCAAGGCGTATCACCATACTCCCCATAACCAAGGGAGGTGGAAGAAGTCAAAAAATCATTGGTGTAACTACGCCCAGAAGTGTATGAACAAAGCTCGTACATCCGTTTATTAAGACGGTTGTGGTGACTTAAATCATTATTTCCTTGCTCTTTAAAAGTGAAATTGACCATATGGAAATCAGGATTTGGCATGGTATGAATTGCAAACCGGCGTTTGCCAACAACCAATGGTTCTGTAGTTAAAAGTTTTTTAATCATCCAATTAGCCGTCACAATACCGGCAGCAATCACTTTTCCGTAACCACTGATATTAAGTGGAACCAATCGGTGCGCTGCCCAAATGGCGGCGGCGATAGCTCCGGCTTTAGATCCCTCCATAATAGAGGCGCCGAGTACGACATGCCGGTCAATGGCTTGCTCTGGTTGAGTATCAACATCTTCGAAAACATAAGCCGCCCGGTAGGAAATTAAGTCAACAATACGCTTATCTTTCATACATACTGCACCGGCGGCATATTGAATAAATCCAACTTTGTGAGGATCTACGGTGATTGAATCAGCCTGACACATGGCTCGGAAGCTTTGGTAAATTTCAGGTTTAGGCCAAATAATATCTTCGGGAATAATCGCCAATTCACGATAACGACGGATAAGTTCATCATATTCCATAAACTCTCCCCGTTCGTTAAGGAACATTGCGCTGGCATAACCTGCATAAGCAGCATCAATATGCACATAAAATGAGACGCCATAACGCTCTTCACACTCTTTGCGCAACGCAATAACTTCATCAACTCGGTCAATGGCTCCCACTTCTGTCGTTCCAACTACGGTTACCATCGCCAGAATAGGTTCCCCCTGCTCTATCAAACCGAATGTAATTTCACGCATTTTTTCAACATCGGTACGATAATTCGCATCGACCGGCAATGGCACGATATGCTGTTGACCGATTCCCAGAACATCCATTGCTTTCATCCATGAATAATGTTTCGACTGTGGAACCAGGACTTTGCCAAACATCCCCTGCTTTATCCCGGCGCCACGGCAAGAAAGTTCACGAACTTCTTCGAAAATGCCACGTTTTTTTAATTCATCCGTCAAATCCAGAATATCTGATGGCGACATATTCAACAGTTGTTGTTCTGATTTATTTGCGACCAGATCGCTGGATTGTGGATATTGTGCAATGGCAAGAGGCATGGTTTTTAAATTACGCGCGACCCATAACCCTTCATAATTGGCGACGGTTCCTCCTGATGTAATATGTCCCCAGGCTCGGCGAGGGTCGTAACCAAACATCCGGCATAGATCCAGCCCTGCTTCAATTTCTAGCTCCGTTGTTGTCGGTGATGACTCGTGGGCGCAATTGTTTGGGTTGTACATCATCGCCATGACATAAGCGAGATTGGAAACCATCAGGGTGTCGGCATTCATATGCCCCATATAGCGAGGAGAAAACCAGGGAATAGAGGTGTTTTTCAGCTTAGCGGATAACTGGTTTAGAATACCCTCTGTCCGATAAAGCGTTTCCCTATAATCAGGTGCATAACGATCAACCGAGGTGACTAAGGCGGGATCTTCTGGGTGAAAATCAGAGCGCCAGTGCATGTGCTCACTTACGGCATATTCCATCATTTCTCTAAAAAAAACCGTATTTTCTGATTTAGGGCCTAAAAACAACGCATCAATGTTTAAGTGCGAAGTAAACTGCTTGGTCATAATTATATTACCCTTTCAACTAACAAAAACGGCTGTCAGCAACAGAGAGATTCTGAAATTCTTTACTTGTTAATGAAATCACTATCTTTCTCTGATGGTCAGACAGAAAATTATATGCCACCTAACTTACCAATAGCTGGTCATACCTCATTATTCTAGACATTCAGAAAAATCTATCAGGTGGAATAGATTAATCATTAACATATCTATAAACGATCGTTTGTTAATAGATATAGACTATATTTGTTAAAATATTAACAATGACGTTAAATATAAATTCTGATTTTGTGCGCGAGGACAAAGAACGAATAAAAACAAATCAAAAAACAGAGGAAAATAGGGGCTTATTTGTTGTTAACCTTGTTAATTATAAGGATTTTTTTAACGTGAAGTGGTTAGCAGATAGAATGCAGGGCTACAAATTAAAATAGCCCTGATTTAAGCAGAAGTACTATTAAGATGATACATTTACCAACATAACCTTGCCGATAACATCACCGGCTTCCATCATTCGATGTGCATCAGCAGCATCTTTCAGATCAAAAACTTTACAAATTAATGGACTGACTTTTCCTGATTTCAATAACGGCCAGACATGTTTTTCCAATTCCCGAGCTATCTCTGCTTTTTCCTCTACACTGCGGGAACGTAATGTAGAACCCGTGTGAGTCAGACGTTTTAGCATTAAGGGCATCAGATTAAGATTTTCAGGGTTTCCTTTCATCATACCAATCTGAATAATTCTCCCGAATTTAGCAGCAACCTTATAGTTTTTATTGACATAATCACCGCCGATTAAGTCAACAACTATATCAACGCCATGATTACCCGTGATTTGCAATACCCGATCAACGAAATCCTCTTTACGGTAATTAATAACAAAGTCAGCACCTAAACTGTGTGCGACTTTAGCTTTCTCATCAGAGCCGACGGTAGCAATAACTCTGGCGCCAAAGGCTTTTGCTAACATAATAGTGACGCTGCCTATCCCAGAAGTACCACCGTGAATCAGCAAATTTTCTCCTTGTTTCAACTTGCCAGTCTGAAAAACATTAGCCCAGACGGTAAAAAAGTTTTCTGGCAATGCGGCTGCCTGAACAAAATCCAAACCATAGATGGGTAAGGCAACGGAGTCATGTACCAGGCAATATTCGGCATAACCGCCGCCGGCAACAAGGGCACAAACTTTATCGCCAAGATTCCAGCGTTCACAACCTTCACCTTTGGCAACCACCTCTCCTGCAATCTCCAAACCCGGCAATGGCGATGCATCCGGTGGTGGTGGATAGGAACCCATTCTCTGAAATATATCAGGCCGATTAACACCTGCCGCAGCTACTTTTACTAACAAGTAGCCTTTTCCTGGCCGTGGTAACGGAACCTGAACCAGATGCAATTTCTCCGGGCCTCCGGGCTTAATGATACTGATCGCTAACATATATTGGGGCAATGAATTAATTTGGCTATGCATATATACCTCTTATTTCTTTTGACGATCCTTTTTATGAATTTAGTCTAAGTTTAGATGATAATATTATTTATTCTGATTTGTGGAAAGAGTGCTGAGAAATAATGCAGGAATCTCTGTTATGTTCTAAGGCGTTTGGCTGAGATTCCTTCACAAATGACTAAGACCATAGACACCAAAAAGTGGTAGGATGAAAATTGAGTAACAAGACGGTATCTCCGACCTTGTGGTCTTCATTTCCAGTGAACATAAGAGTTTTCACTGCGGTGATTCTAATATACCTATCTGTTATTAATCAATTCTTAGTACATGCAAAAAGAAACTGGTGACAGAACTTCCACATACTACCATTTCATGTATGCTGATTCTTTGAAATGACAAAATAATTGAGGTAGTTATGGGAACAACAGCAAAACAACCCAATGACCCGACAGTAAAACCGAAAAGCGGATTTGATCCGTCTGAACTGGTCAAAGCACGCATCATCAATCTTGCTGATCATTTTATTAATGTGCTTAAAAACAAAGATTCAGAGAGTATTTCTCTGTTGTTAACCCTACCTGATAATGAATTTTGGGCAGAAGTCAAAGGGCGGGCTAACTATGTTGAAATGGTGGAAAATATCACACCAGAAAAGAAGGAACACGAGGAATTAATCGAAAGTAGAAACGCTTTTCTAGCCCATCTTGGGGAATACGGTGGCGTTTATAAGTCCAGTAAGGTTGCTGATATATTAGGAGTGACCCGCCCGACAGTAAATAAATATGGTGAAAATCATAAACTCATTGTATTAAATTGGGGAATAGAGAATTTATATCCTGTATTCCAGTTTTCGGTAAATAAAAAAACGAGTAATAGAGGATATTTAAAAGGTGTTCCAGAAATACTGACTAATCTAGGTCCAGTCAGTGGCGTAAAAAAGTGTGATTTTTTCATCCGTAAAATCAAGACATTTAATCCTGGTATCGATTTGGCTGAATCCACGACGGTACTGGATATCCTCAGAAATGGCGCCTCCAATGATGAAATTGCTCAATTGGTAAGGCTGGCGAAAATATTCGGTTCTGTAGATTCTATGTAAAGAATTCCAGTATGTAATTGAAAACAGCCATTTTACCCTACTCTCCTTCGAAATATGCCAACTACCTAGAAATGTTTGTTCTCACAATACTACTGTTTGCCCGCCATCCACTAACAGTGATACGCCGGTTACAAACGATGCGAGATCCGATCCTAACCATACGACTGCATTTCCTACCTCTTCCGGCTCTCCCAATCTTCGAAGAGGCATCCTCTCCCGTAACCCGTCAAACATTTTCGCGACTTCCGGCGAGGAAAGAGGAAGTGCTGTATTGATTAGCCCTGGGCATACGGCATTAACACGAATACCTGACGGTCCGAAAGCATCGGCCAATGCGGCCACCATCATATTGACGCCAGCTTTGCTAGTGGAATAGGCGGTTGTAAGTTGGCCTGTCCTAATGGACCCCATACTTGACGTTGCCACAATACTTCCACGTTTACCGAGCTTTATCATCTGTTCAGCAGCAGCCTGTGCGCCAAATAAAACGCCATCAAGGTTGACCGTAAGCAGCTTGTGAAAATCATCTGCACTAATCTGTGGACCATCGGTAGCTAATGCAATTCCGGCATTGCAAGCCATCAAATCAACACCGCCGAACGGTGTCGCGATATCGACCAATGCATCCATATTGCTCCGTGAGGTGACATCACACCGGTGGAAGATGGCTTTTGTACCAAGCGAATTAAGGCGCTGAAGCACTGGCGTTCCTCCCTCTCGGGGCTGATCAGTGATGTCGCCGATAATTACGGTCGCTGCGCCATGACGCGCCGCAGCTAATGCAATGCCTGCTCCGATACCACTCGCGCCGCCAGTAACAATGACAACCTTACTTTCTAGCATACGGTCCATTTGCTGTTCCTCATTAGTATCGCGTTATCACAGGTACTATTTGAGATATTTATTGACCCAGATCATACTGTGACGTTATCAATAATTACTTAGTGAAACACAGAATACTTATAGAGAGTTACTCCAAGAGTGCTCGTTTAAGACATATCGGTGAGGTAATTTTGATTTTATGAATTATGTCCCATTTTTCCTAAATGGGGGCTTTGGCTAAACAGGTTAACACAATTGTCCCCAATGATTTATGCTCTTGCATTGATTCAGATATTGATGCAATATTGCATCAATATCTGAATCAATGAGGTAATCAAATGCGAACTACTGTCACGATTGATGATGCGCTGTATGCACAGGCGCTGGAAATGGCCGATCCTAGCATGGACAAAGCTGATATTTTCCGGGAAGCGGTGAAAACGTTTGTACAGGTGCAGGCGGCAAAGCGGCTCGCTTCGCTTGGCGGTACATCGCCTGAAATGCAGATGATTCCCCGCCGCCGCGAGGAGCCATCCGTATAATGACTATTTTGGTTGATACATCCGTCTGGGTTGACCATTTCAAAAACCGGAATGACGGGTTGATTCAGTTGCTGAGCTGGAATCTGGTTCTGATTCATCCAATGGTATTGGCAGAGATAGCATGTGGTACCCCTCCGGCTCCAAGACTGCGAACACTTGGTGATCTAGGTCTCTTACCACCGAGCCATCAGGCCAGTATTGCCGAAGTGATGGCGTTTATTGAAAATGAAAAACTGTACAGGCTTGGATGTGGTTTTATTGATATTACGTTGCTGACATCAACCTTAATAACGCCAGGAGCAAGACTTTGGACATTGGATAAGCGACTTGAGAGATTGGCTCAACGTCTTAATGTGAATTATCAGCCGATTCATTGACCGGAAACTTATAATTGTTTTTTCAGCTCTCACATTTAAGCTTTCTAGGGAAATATGAATTCTGCAATAAAGATAAAAGCATTAATATTCAAAAGGTTATTGAAATACTATTACTATTGGTGAGTGCAGAAAACGATATTTCCCTCTCAAGCCAGACGTAGCAAGGGTTAGGAGCGAGCCAGAGAACAAATGGGAGCTTTGGTTAAAGAACCCCTATATGCTTAGTATATTCAGACCTCCGGTCAGGACCCCGGTAAAAAAGAGTCATGCTCGTTTATTATGGTATATCAACCAATGCAAATATAACCGATATTGACTCGCGAAACCCTACACCCTGCTGTTCAAAACGAAACCATATCTGCCGGATTAAGCGTGCTGATCACACCCAGAATACCCTTAGCCAACGGAATAGCTACCGGAGAGAGATAGGAGCCGAGCGGGATACTCTCGTGGTCAATGCGGGTAAGCATGGTAAAGTCGTCGTTGCGTCCGGTAAGATCGTCGCTGATAGCTTTGCCAATGCGCACCGTTTGCGCTACTCCATGACCATTCCAGCCATGTACCATATACACGGGTACTCTGTCGTCGCTCTTGCGGGCATCGGTGGCGCCGTTCAGGGTCAGATCGCTGATCCCGCCCCAAGAATATTCTAGTTCGGCTTTTTCCAACTGCGGGAACACGGTTCTGATACGCTTAAGCAGATAATTGTTCACATCACGCGGTGACCAGGAATTGCCAGTACCCTGTCCACCGAACAGCAGGCGGTTGTTGCGTACCGCACGATAGTAATCGACCTGTAACTGTGTATCGTAGACCGGCAAATCTGACGGGATCAGCTCTTTGACATCCACTGGCAACGGAGGAGTTACCGCCACGTAGGAGAAAAAAGGCATCGTGGTGGAAAGGCCGGAGATAAACTCCCCCGTGGAGGCATGCACACCCAACACCACGGCTTTACTTGCCTTGATAATCCCTCGCTCAGTTTCTACGACTGTGCCGCCAGTATCCTGCCTGATGCCCTTCACTTTCGTGCTGTCATAGATTCGCCCACCCAGTCTGGCGAAACCATAAACCAAGCCACGCAATAGTGCCAGAGGTTGGACCTGCCCACCGATACTGTCGATATTCGCTCCGTGGTAGATGTCCGAACGCACATATTTTTCCTGTAGTTCGTGCGGTCCGATAACCCTCATCGCCGTATCTCCCAACTGGCGCCGGGCATCGGCATTAGCCACCAGCGGCCCCATGTGGCCCGCATGCACCGCAACAGTGATATGACCATATTTGCGGTCACATTCGAAACTATAACGCTCACGGAGTTCATCCACGAGATTCATCGCTTCAACAGATGCAAAACGCCATAAGCGTTTAGCCTCATCGAATGAAAGTTTTTCCAGTATGGTTTTAGCTTCCCAGCGTGCAAGTCCAGGGGTTATCTGTCCCCCATTGCGGCCAGAAGCTCCTGAACCAATGTTATCCTTTTCAACCAGAATCACGTCCACTCCCGCTTCAGCAAGATGTAATGCCGTGGAAGCGCCCAGCAACCCACCGCCGATAACCACAACCTCGCAGTTCTGGTCTCTAGGTAGGCTTCCAAAAGCCGGACAGTCAGCCAAAGAAGCTTCATAATAGTTGGCTGGCATGGCGTCAGCAGCAGCGTCTTTATGCCAGCTCCAGATACGCGAATCCAGCCCCAACCGGCTGACTCTATGCTGCGCATCCTCCAACAGTGTTGGTCGTAGCTTATCAATATTGATGGCCGGATCATCGGCCGTAGTTAAGGTCCGGGCGAGTAGGGATAAGTTGGGAAGTACGGATGAAAGCACTCCCGCCCCCGCGAGCGTCGCGACGGTAGAGATAAAGTCTCTTCTATTCATTGTCATTTCAACACTCCTGTCATGATTTTGAAATCACCCGCTGGCCTGGTCTGGAGAGTTTCTCTATGAGTGAGTCCGGCTATCCGAGCTGTATTTATTGCTGCCCGAGCTCCCTTTCAGACCGGCGAGAATCAGCAGGATAACAGTGCCGATAAACGGTATGAGATGCAGCAGTAACCACCAAGCGCTACAGTTGATGTCGTGCAGGCGGCGGGCATTCACTGCTAGCGTGGGCAAAAGCGTAAGCAGCAGATAGACAGCGCTGAACCAGCCCATATAAACCTCAGGATTGGCAACGGCAAAGTAGCGCTCAAGGAAAGAGATAATAAATACAGCCAAGATCTGGAACAGAACAAAATACCAGAACTCCTTACGCCTGGCTCGCCCCTTGAAGCATGCATAGTTCTTTAATACATTTAAATACCAGTGCATTGTTATCCCCTCTTGTGATGCAGCAGATTCTATCTACTGTTCAGCCAGATCGAGCAGTACAGACTCCAGAATGTTGAGCGCTTCATTAAAAACGTTATTTTGTATGGTCAGTGGCGGAAGGAAACGGATCACGTTGCCGTGTACACCGCATGTCAGCAGGATCAGACCACGCTCCAGCGCTTTCTGACGTACCGCGTTGGTAAAGCTGACATTGGGTTCCTGACTGTCCGCATGGTTAAACTCCACTGCAATCATCAGCCCTAGCCCACGTACGTCGGCGATCTGTGGGACACGCGGTCGTAGTTCATGCAGCCGCTGTTTTAGCTGGTCTCCCAACTGCGTCGCTCGCGCATTCAGCTTTTCTTCTTCGATCACATCCAGCACCGCATGAGCGGCCGCAATCGCTACCGGATTACCACCATAGGTTCCCCCCAGACCACCAGGCACTACGGCATCCATCAACTCGGCACGTCCCGTTACAGCCGCCAGCGGCAAACCTCCCGCCAGACTTTTCGCCATAGTGGTCAGATCGGCAACCACCTCATGATGCTCCATAGCAAACAGTTTGCCCGTACGCGCGAAACCAGTCTGGATCTCATCGGCGATAAGTACAATGCCGTGGTAATCGGCGATCTCACGCAGAGCTTTGAGCAGTTCGGGAGGAGCAGGATAGAAACCACCTTCGCCCTGTACCGGTTCGATGATGATGGCAGCGACGCATGTAGGCTCAATGTCGGTTTTAAAGAGATTTTCCAGCGCATTCAGCGTTTGTTCCACACTAATGCCATGCAGCCCGATCGGAAAAGGAATACGGTAAACGTCGCTAACCAACGGGCCGAACCCCATTTTGTACGGTGCAACTTTGCCGGTTAATGACATACCGAGGAAGGTACGGCCGTGGAAAGCGCCGCTGAAAGCGACCACGCCACTGCGACCGGTAGCGGCACGTGCGATCTTCACGGCATTTTCCACCGCCTCGGCCCCGGTAGTGACAAAGACGGTTTTCTTCGCAAAATTACCGGGCGCCAAGCGGTTCAGACGTTCGGCCAGCGCCACATAATTTTCGTAGGGCACTACCTGATGACAAGTGTGGGTAAACTGTTCCATTTGTTCTTTGGCGGCCGCGATGATGCGCGGATGGCGGTGGCCGGTATTTACCACGGCGATACCGGCGGCAAAATCGATATAACGTTGCCCCTGAACGTCCCAAATTTCAGCGTTTTCCGCACGCTCCACATAGACTTGTGTGGCCACGCTCACGCCTTTTGCAATAGCCTCGCTGTGTCTTTTGGCTAATATAGCTCCAGTCATAAATGAAAACTCCTCAGCAATCTGAAATAAGCGAGCTTCAACAGACAGACACCCGATGTGATATAGCTCCCAGAGCTGGTAGAAGTAACTGATCCAGCGTCGACACCAGCATATCCGCCGCCGCAATGCCGACATAATCCACATAGGGAGCGTCGATGAACTCATATCTGCCGGTGTATGGGCATCCGGTTGCGGCGCGACCGCAAGCTTCGCGCCGGGTATCGATCAACGCTAAAAAATCCCGTGGCGATGCAGCGCTTTCGCATCCTCCGGTACCGGGGTGATAGCATCCCAAAGCTCAGCCACTTTGCCGTCCTCAATGCGCCATAGCTCGAAGTAGCTGTGACGCGCTCCGGCGATACTCCCCTCCGAATGGGTCAGAACAAACTGCCCATCGGCTACCGTACGGTGAATTTTAGTGTAATGCAGGCCCTGCCCCTCATCTCTGAGTTGCGTAAGAAACGAGATGACTGCCGCTGTACCATCGGGAATATCGGGGCTGTGCTGGCGAAACAATTCACCATTAGTGTAGTTTCCAAACTCTTCGTAGTGACCTTCGATCAGGGTACGTGTAAAAAAGTTGACTATCAGCTCACGATTCTTCTCTCGGTCATGGTCATGGCCTGTTTCAGTCGGGCCGTCTAACTGAGTCCGGCCACTGACGTTGGGTGCCGCCTGCGGCACCAGGCCGTCCCAGTGTTCTACGATTAAGCCGTCGGCAACCCGGTACAGATCGAAACCGACCAACGGCCAGTCGTCTAATCCCGTAAAACGACCGTGGATGGCGACCAGATCACCATCTTGCAGTACACGATACGTTTCGTGGCGCAGTTCAGGATGTGCCCAGACCAGCTCACGCAATCCGGCAAGACCATCTTTGACCAAAGGAGAATGTTCGATGAAATGCGGCGCAAAATAACGCTCAAGCGCTCCTACATCACGGTCAGTAAACAGCTCGTGGTGCGCACGCGACACCAAGTCGCGAGGAGATCTATTCTGAATCATTACGGATGTCCTGTGTCAGTCGTTGGAACTCATCACATGTTTGATACGCGTATATTCATCGAAGCCATAAGCCGACAGATCTTTACCATATCCGGAGCTCTTGAAGCCGCCGTGCGGCGCTTCTGCCGTAAGCGGAATATGGGTGTTAATCCAGACGGTACCGAAATCGAGTTCACGTGATAGGCGCACCGCGCGGCCATGATCGCGAGTCCAGACACTGGATGCCAGTCCGTATTTCACGTCGTTAGCTTTCTCTATGGCATCCTGTTCATCGCGGAACTTCTGCACCGTGATAACCGGGCCGAAAATCTCGGTCTGAATTGCTTCGTCGTGCTGTTCCAGACCGGTAATTACTGTGGGTTCAAAGTAATAACCCGAGCGTTCGGCCTGACGGCCTCCTGTTTCGATACAGGCATGAGCGGGCAAACGCGCAATGAACCCTTTGACCTGCTCCAGCTGACGAGCATTATTGAGCGGCCCATACAGAGCCTCTTCATCTTCTGGATAGCCAAAGTGGGTAGCTTTAGCCGCCGCCACCAGTTTGGCGACAAAGGTATCGTAAACAGACTCATGCACCAGCACACGCGAGGCTGCCGTACAATCCTGACCCGCATTGAAATACCCCGCGGTAGCAATGGTATCCACCGCTTTGTCCATATCTGCATCGGCGAAAACAACCACTGGTGCTTTGCCGCCTAGCTCCAAGTGTGCTCTGGTGAGATTAGCCGCCGCCGAAGAGGCAACCTGCAAACCTGCGCGCACGGAACCAGTGATGGAAACCATAGCTGGCGTTTTGTGTGAAACGACCAGAGCACCCGCGCTGGCATTACCCAACACCACATTGAATGCGCCTATAGGGAAGAATGGAGCGGCCAGTTCAGCCAGCAACAGAGTACTTTCCGGCGTGGTATCGCTCGGTTTGAGTACCACAGTATTACCTGCTGCCAGCGCAGGCGCTATCTTCCATACTGCCATCATCAACGGGTAGTTCCACGGCGTAACTTGCCCCACCACGCCTAGTGGTTCGCGCCGAATGCTAGTCGTCATATCAGGAAGATATTCAGCAGTCGCTTTGCCCTCCAGAAAACGGGCAGCGCCAGCGAAGAAACGGATATGATCCACTGACGTCGCAACTTCCTCAGAGGCAATCAGATGTTTGAGCTGCCCTGTATTGCGGCTTTGCGCTTCGATCAGACGTTCAGAGTTTTTTTCCACCGCATCGGCTAATGCCAGCAACGCCTGCTGACGTGCTGACGGTGTACTGCGCCCCCAGATCTTGAATGCCTCTTTAGCCGATGCATAAGCTTCATCAACATCTGCTACAGTCGCGTTAGGAGAACGTGCATAGATTTCACCAGTGACCGGGCTTACCAGGTCAAAATATTCGGAACCTTTAGATTCAACATATTTACTATTAATGAAATGTCTGAGCGTTGGTACCGTCATAGTTACCTCCTGATGGATTGGATAACATAAAATATAACCTATAACTTAATATGTTCAATTGTTATGTGGATGTTAATTTTTTAACTAAAAAATAAAAATAAAAGAATAATTAGATACATAGATATAACGTTCAACTCTCCTGTTCAGGAAAATATGCTGATTTGTGAGCAGGATCGAGGAGTTTTTTAACTGGAAGAAAAGACTTGGGGGCTATTCCTCGGCAAGATTATTTACAATCGAGTTAATATCAGAGATTGCTCAACTTGCAACATTAATATTAAAAAACGAAGTTTTATTGGAGAAATTACAATTAAAAAGACAATAAAAAATATATCTTTATTCACAGGAATTATATTTAGAGGCTTGACATTATCTCATGCGGAAATTATTCCACTTGGTACACAACTGGCAATTAACCAGAATATTGTTTGTCATAATGGTTCAGAGCCTGTGTCTCTTAATGTCTATAAAGTTGAAAGTGATATTGAATTTGATATTATTCACGACTTCTTTAGTAGATTAATTGACACAGGCATTGATGTAAGTTAAATCCCGTTTAGCAGTTAGTTGAGAAACTGTAGATAATTGAATAATATAGTTGGATGAATTTACGAATATGATAATTTAAAATCATAAACTTTCATATTGTAAATGACGTATTTATCTCCAGCAAACCTGACTTCAATTTCAATTAAATCATCTAGAATAAAATGATGAGAAACTTTTACATTCAAACCATTTTCATCTAAATTTGTGCTGCAATCAAAAGGCTTGCCATCTTTTATCTCCGCAAGATATTGATTATTCTTTTTAATAACATATTGATACGGTGTGTGCCAATCACGATCAATAGTGAATTCAAATTCATTTTCACTTAATAATGTTTTCTTTATGCTTTTCATAAAATAGGCCAATTCTGGAATATATTCTTCCTGTGGCATCCTTATTGTAATCAAGTTTTTATCATCGTTTTCCCATATGTTTTTATCTAGCGGCGGCAAGGTTTTTAATATTTCTAATGTTTTTTCATTGGGTGTAATGCCCCATTTATTAAAAAAGGCAGCCAAGTTAACATTCGCCAGTTGAGATGATGATATTATAAATTGTTGTTTTTTATCACCATTATTTATTGGTAATGAATCCATTATTCTATATATTTGATGAAGCTGAGGATAAAACCCATCACCAAATGTTAATTTTAATTGCCATAGCATTCCCAACTTTATATTAATGTCCTGGGTGTCAAAATTCTTCTTTTCAGCGGCTAAATATTCTTTGATCTTGGGGTAATATTTATCTAGCTGACTTGCCCTACCATAAAGCCCTTCTTGAACGGCTAAAGAATACAGGTTTACTGTAACTTCCATCATTCCAGTTCCTCCACTCCAGGTATAAGGAAATTGTTGCCTTTGATGACCACTTTCATGCCAGATCCCCCAACCATTATTGGTAGTTAATAATCGTTGAAGCGCCGCATCACCATTAAAGCCCATATATCCATGAGTAGCGAACATATAAAAACGGTCTGATTCTACATATAACAATTTATTGGGATCACTCTTATAGTCTGCTTTTCCATCTTCTAATAATCCTGATATGCTATCCTGTAAGCGGATAAAATTATCATAATATTTCATTAATGCATTGGGATCGGTAAGGTATTTCTTAGCACTCTTATATCTTACAACAATTACTGCTCGTTCACTGCTAAGCTGAACAACAGGTGCTTGAGAATATAACTCCATCATATTCTCCCAATCTGTATTACTGGTTTCATTCAGCTTAAATGACGGCACTGGTTGTAATTCTGATTTAATAATGACCTTTACATAACCATAATTGTTGTTATTGGTAAAACAGAGTAAACCTTCATTCCTTGGTCTCAGTTTATTTAACCCTTTCGTTAACAAGTATTTTACTGGTTTATTCAATTCAGGGACACCAATCACCGCATTAATAGCACCTTTTATTTCTCCTTCAACATCAATAATCACTTCTTGACCGGCAATAACGTAAAACCCTGAGGGTTGTAATTCACTGTGTGCAAAAGTTCTTCGTTGTATTATTTTATATTCATTAGTAGAACCGTTACCTTGTACTGTTACCTCTTTCTTATTCTCGCTCATTTCATTATTACCTTTTTATTTAGGATGGAAACATTGGAAAAATGCAGATTAACTGCATCTCGTCGAATCTATAGAATAACTCACGATTCATTTTGAAATGATATCATTACTAACAATTTGTCAAACATCCATAATAAAATCATCTATCAGGAAATGATTTTATTTCGCTAAGAATATTTTCCGAGGCAACTTTATCTCAGAAACATATTAGCGACAGGAACTTTTACATCCTGAACAACGGGGTGAATCAATAAAAAAGCCTAATTGTCGGTTGCTTACCAGCGCATATTCTATAAATTCAATCAGGCTTTATTGATCTCGACCAGTAATGTTTGATGGGAGTTTCCATGTGCAAGCGGAGTTTTACGGGATGATGTCAGCACATTGACACAACCGCCCCAATCAACGCCATTTTTATCCGGTTGCCACCATGCGCCGGTCGGCATTGCTACCACGCCGGGGATAATACGTTGAGTTACCTCCGCCGGGATCATAGAAACTCCGCGATCGTTAAATACCCGAACCAAATCCCCTTGTTTAATTTTACGTTTCTGCGCATCCAGCGGATTAATCCACAACTTCTGGGTTTGCACCTCTTTTAAATTTGAATATTGGGTTGAATTGGAACGGTTTTTCCCTTTCCAGGTAATTAATTGCAACGGATATTTTTCAGTTAATTTATCCTCCGGCCCTTCGAATGCCGGTACATAATGTGACAACGCAGGGATTTCAGGATGTTGCATGTCATACAGACGTTTAGAAAATATCTCTATTTTTCCTGAAGGTGTGGGAAATGGATGATTTTCTGGGTCACGAATATTTTCTTCAAAAGCTACATAAGGCGGTATTTTGAAAAGATGTTTGTGTGTCCGTTGTAATTCCTCAAAAGTGGGCAGATTTTCTTTTGGCATAGCCTGACGGTTAGATTCCATAATATGGGCTATCCACGCTTTTTCGTCACGACCTTGGCTGAATTCCTGTTCAACGCCCAGTTTTGCTGCAACTTCGCGTATCCATTCATAATCAGAGCGCCGTTCAAATTCAGGTTCGATCAATTTTGATGACAGAATGAAATAACTGCCGGTGCCCCAAGGAAAGCCAATATTCCAACGTTCCATAAAACTGGTTTCCGGCAATAAAATATCGGCATATCGGGCGCTTGGTGTTAGATAAAGATCACTGGAGACAATGAATTCAATTTTAGATTCATCTGCCAATATTTTTACTGTCTGATTGATATCAGGGTTTTGATTTGCAAGGTAATTACCGGCCAACGAGAATAATATACGAATATTGGTATTCAGCTTATCGGCACCCACTAAACCGTCTGCCGGGGTAACTTTACTGGCATCATCGGCTGCCTGGACCCAGTTCATCACGGAGATTTTTTCTTTTACCGGGTTTTGACCCAGATCGAGTCCATAGAGGGATTTGTTACCAGCGATACCACTGAAACCTGCTGCCCATCCCCCTTTTTTACCTACATTACCGGTTATTGTGGCTAAAATTGTTGCACCACGTGCAACACGTTCACCACAGATGTGACGTTGTGGACCCCATCCTTGAATCAGGGCTGCGGGTTTAGTGCTGGCATATTCACGGGCAAGCTGACGAATGATATTCGCCGGCACTTTAGTGATTTTTTCAGCCCATTCCGCTGTTTTCACAATGCTATCTTTAGCGCCTGTCAGGTAAGCAACTAGGGATTCGTTGGCGGGAACGCCATCCGGCATATTGTTTTCATCAAAACCAATCGTATAACGATCGATAAATTCTTTATCGTGCAAATTTTCACTGACAATCACATACATCATTGCATCCATTAATGCGTTATCAGTTGTTGGCAGCAAAGGAATCCATTGGTCAGCCAACGAGGAAGCAGAATCAGAATAACGGGGATCGACAACAATAAATTTAGTGCCGTTCTTTTTCATCTTCTGGAAATAGTGGTTGGAGTGACCAAAAATAGTTTCAGCCGGATTATGGCCCCAAAGGATCACCAAAAGGGTATTTTCTAAGGTATCCAGTGTGCTACCCGAAGTGGCTACGCCATAGGTATAGGGTGTCGCTGCCGCTGTATTGCCCATACTCACGGAATGGTAAAATTGTAAATGTCCGCCGGTAATATTGAGTAAACGACGCAACATTTTATCACCTGATGATACACCGCCGATTACCGCGGTATTAACGCTAACGTAGCGGCAAGCCGTGCCATATTTTTCAGTAATATTTTTTAGCTTATCCGCAATAATGGTTGTCGCTTCATCCCAGGAGATTCGTTCAAATTTCCCCTCTCCCCGCTTGCCAACTCGTTTCATCGGATATTTTAAACGATCAGGATGATAAACAAATTTGCGATAGCCCTTGCCGCGTATGCAAGCTTGCATGATCGGCATTGCTTCATCGAGTTCATGATCAGGTCTGGTGGTGATGCGGGTGACAACACCTTCTCGGACATGAGCTCGGATATCGCATCTTCCTCCGCAATCAAACGTACTACAGGTGGGTACGACTTTTGTTTCACCCGCATCAATAACATGAATCGGTAGCGGGCCTTGGCTTGTTTTCTCTTCGGCGATTGCTTGGCGGGCAGAAACAAAAGGAATAGATATAAGCGCTGCACTTGCTTGAATAGAACGACGACGGCTGACTGTCAGATCATCATTCTGTTCATTGGCTTCATGATTTATTTTTCTATATTTCATATTAGCCTCCACATTGCATCTTATTCGCTGGATGTTATTTAGAAAAAACGGTTTAAATGTTGATAGCGATCAAGGATTAATACAATTTAGATCACATTTTCTTGAAAAGTTTTGCTAAATATGGCTAAAAAATTGATACTGAAATGAATATTTTAAAATAATTTATATCACGAGTGAATATTTCAAGGTGTATATAAATTTATTACTTAAATTTCATGATATTGATGGAGTAGTGCTAATTATTTTATACTAATACTTAATGATAGTTATACCTCTCGCATTCAAAATAGGGTATTCAATAGAATCATATAATTTTAACTTAATATCTGAAATAGTCATAAACATTCTGAAGTTTTGTTTGCGGGACTGCATAAAAACCTTAGTTATCAAATAATTGGCTTCCATGAAATAGATACCCAAAAATGAGATCTTATTGGAGAACAAACGATGAATAAAACATTAAGGAATATATCCTTATTTACAGGCATTATATTTGGCAATCTGGCATTATCCCATGCCGCAATTATTCCAGCAGGTACATTATTATCAGTTAATCAAGATGTCGTTCGCAATAATGGTTCAGAACCTGTATCTCTTGATGTTCATAAAGTTGAAAATGATGTTGAATTCAATATTATTCATGATTTTTTCAGTGGGTTAGTCAGCGCGGGCAGCGATGGAAAAATCAATCCTGATTTAGCGGTTAGTTGGGAAACCAAAGATAATAAAGTGTGGTTATTTCATCTAAGAAAAGGAATAAAGTGGTCTGATGGCTCCCCTATTACTGCCCATGATGTGGTTTTTAGCTGGCGGCGTTTAGTTGATCCCAAAATTGCGTCTCCGTATGGTAGTTATCTTGGCAACATGCACGTGGCCAATGCTAAAGATATTGTTTCTGGTAAGAAGAAGATTGATGAATTAGGTGTAAAAGCACTGGATAATTTGACTTTGGAAGTAACGTTAGAACAACCGGTATCCTATTTTTTACAGATGTTGGCATATCCTGTCATGGTACCCATCAGCCAAAAAGCGGTTGAAAAATATGGTGAAAAGTGGACTCATTCCGATGTATTTGTCAGTAGCGGGCCATTTAAGCTAGCCGAATGGATTGTTAATGAAAAAGTTGTTGGAGTCAGGAATTCACAATATTGGGATAATGCCCATACTGTTATTAATCAAGTCACTTATCTTCCAATAGCATCAGAAACAGCAGATATAAATCGCTATCTGGCCGATGAAATTGACATCACCAAGAATATTCCATCAATTTTATTTAAATCTTTAAAGGCCAAATTAGGTAGTCAGGTTCATATCACGCCAGCATTAGGTGTTTATTATTATGATTTTAATAATCAAAAAGCGCCTTTTAATGATGTTAGGGTCAGGCAGGCATTAAATCTGGCTTTAGATAAAGAGATCATAGCGAATAAAGTTTTAGGGCAAGGCCAAGAACCTGCTTATAATCATACTCCTCCCAATACCGGAGGAATAGATTTAGGGCAGCCTGATTATGCATTATGGACACAGCAAGAAAGAGTTGAGAAAGCCAGGAAATTGTTAAATGAAGCAGGTTATGATAGAGATAATCCATTGAAATTTAAACTTCTTTATAATACATCAGAAGAGCATAAACGGATTGCTATTGCGGCGACTTCAATGTGGAAGAAAAGTTTGGATGTAGATATTGTTTTGCAGAACCAAGAACGAAAAGCTATGTTGGATGTTATTCGTCAAGGTAATTTTGAGATGGTGAGATATGCGCGGATTGCTGATTATGATAATCCTGCCTCGTTTTTAAATAATTTTGTCACTGATAGTTCTAATAATACATTCTTATATAGCAATTCAGCTTATGATGATTTGATAAATAAAGCTAAAGCAACAAATGATCGAAAATATTTTCAGCAAGCAGAGGATATTCTGGCAAAAGATGTACCGGCAATTCCTGTTTATTACTATATCGGCGTCAGATTAGTTAAGCCTTATATTGGCGGGTATTATATGAGTCCGTTGGGTTTCGTGTCGACAAAAGATCTTTATGTTATTAAGCATTAATAACATATTATTGTAGTATTTGAGTCGATATTACGGTTTTGAACAGGTTGATTGTTTGAAACCGTAATATATTGTTAAATTATTAATTAATACATTTCCTAAATTGACCTCTGGTTAATTTTTACATTTGAGTCTAACTCATAAATAATATCTGCTAGCGATTTTAAATCTTGACGACAAGTTACAATTAACAAAGTTTTAACCCGTTTTTTCAAAACATCAATGATTTTATATTCAATCTTTGAGTCTAGAGCGGAAGTTGGTTCATCTAATATAATCATCAAAGGATTGCGTAATATTGCCCTTGCTATCACAATCCGTTGTTTCTCCCCTCCGGACAATTTCCCTCCTTGGACACCTTTCTGCTTTGAGGATTAAGTGGTCATTTTAAATAGCCATATATGGAGTCCGCTTGGAAAACACAAAAATATGAGCCATGCCAAATAAATTAGGAAAATCATATCGTTTTATATTACAAAAAATAGTAACAGGCATATTTTGAACAAAGTTTCAATAACTTAATATAATTAGATTATTAATCAATTTATGAAATGGATAATCATATTATATTTATCTAGAATTGATAGTTAAGTCCTGGGGCTTTATTTGTCGTAGATAAATTATCGTGTAAAGTGGAGGACACTATTATGTATAAACATAAAGTGAAAGTGATGGCTTTAGCCGCTACGATAATTACAGCTTTATCTAATGGTGCATGGGCTCATGGTTATATTGATAGTCCAGGAAGTCGTGTATTCCTTTGTTCTGCACAGGGAAATGAACAAAATACGGATTGTGGGTTGGTCAAATATGAGCCTCAATCTCTTGAAGCTAAGAAAGGCTTTCCACAGGCCGGTCCAGAAGATGGCCATATTGCCAGCGCTGGCATTGGTCATTTTGGTGAATTAGATGTTCAAACCGAAGATCGTTGGAAAAAAATCCCTATTACTGCCGGTGATATTGAGTTCCAGTGGGAAATTATGATTCAACACAAAACTTCAAATTGGGAATATTTTATTACCAAACCTGATTGGGAGCCCAATAAACCTTTAACCAGAGAGCAATTTAATAGTACACCTTTCTGCTTTGAGGATTATCAGGAAAAAATGCCGGGCAGTAGAGTTATTAATAAATGTACCTTACCAGAAGGTTATCAAGGCTATCACGTTATACTGGGTGTTTGGACAATCTCAGATACCCTAAATGCATTTTACCAAGTGATTGATACAACAATTAGCCCTGCTTGATATTTGGTACATCTTATAAAATGATTATTATCAGGAACAGCATTATGCTGTTCCTGTTTATCGAACTTCTTATTTCATCTATTGAGCTCAGTTGATTTCGATGTAAACAAAGATGTTTATGAAAACAAAATTAAACCCATGCTTGGTCAATATAAATAATCGATAAAATAGCCATTATTCGCGGATTAAATGCACGACTATATGAAACATATTTGTCAACTAGAATCTTACAGGTTTGCTCCCAAGTTATGTGGAGCAAACCTACGCAACAAAGCTCAAAGACCGAATTTTTCTTTAAGCTTATCAATCTGCTGTTGTTGAAATAGCTCAAACTCAGCTCTTGGCTGCTGCAAGCGTATAGAATCTAACATTGGATCTTTGACTTCCGTACGAATGCCGCTCATCTGTTCAAGTACAGCCAATCCACAGAATGGGACATAAGACTCCGCATACCCGCCTTCATGAACAACGACGAGTTTTCCGTCGCACAAACTATCTGCTGCTTGTTGCACTAGCCGGGTCATCTCCCGAAAACTTTCACTATGAAGCTGCATCCTTGCCAAAGGGTCCACCGCATTCGCATCATAGCCACAGGCGACAATAATCAGTTCCGGCTCGAAACGTTCAAGCGCAGGAAGCACTATCTGTGTCATTGCATAGATATAGCTATTATGTCCGGCTCCAGCAAGTAATGGGATATTCAGGTTATAACCTGCTCCTTCACCTTCCCCAATATCATCTTCACCGCTGTATCCGTTAGGGAAACAACCATCCTGATGCATTGAGATGGTCAAAACATCAGAGCGATCCCAATAAATATGCTGAGTACCATTACCGTGGTGAACATCCCAATCAATGACTGCAACTCGCCTTAAATCAAAATGTGCTTTTGCGTGTTCAATGGCCAATGGGATATTTGCCAGAAAACAAAATCCCATAGGTTTATCAGGCAAACAGTGATGACCTGGTGGTCGAGAAAGGCTGTAAGCATTATCAAGCTCACCACTAAGCACGGCTTCCACCGCAGCACAAGCAAGGCCAGCTGAGAGCTTAGCAATTTCATAGCTTCCCGGTCCCAGAGGGGCTTCTGGACCAAGCATTCCTCCACCATTATCACTAACTTGCTTAAATCGCTTCAAGTACTCTTCAGGATGGATTTTGCGTAGTGTTTGCTCATCAATAGGCGAGGCCGAAGAAAGGTGCAAGGAGTGGCTCAAGCCTGATACATCCATCAAATTTTTTAACCGCCGTTTTGTTTCCGGCGATTCAGCATGTGCAGTTCCAGAAGAAGGCTGAACCCAACCACCGACAGGCAGAGTCATTACATGCATGCCAGTACTATGCCAAAAACAATGTTCATCAAAGAAAAACCCCGTTTTTCGTCTCATCATCCCTTCCCTCTATATAATATTAAATTTATTTACACATTATTAACATAATCAGAATACCAAAAAACCGGATAAATGCGAGCCAGACTGTTTTTAATTACGAACCATTAAAACTAGAAATTTCCGGCTCCTAGATTATCCCTCTCAACGCCAACAATCCGTTCTGAAAATAATATCCCGGATGCCCACGACTTTCATATCTTCTATTTTGTGACAGTAACGACAAGTCAATCAACTTTAGTTATACCCTTTTCAAAGATACTTGATTTTTCCTGAAATCAGAATCATCCTTAAATTAGTCATATAACTCACCAATCAATAATAAAAAGGAGGTATTTTTTCAATATTTAACAATTTAAATCAGTAAATTAACTTCATATCGTATCTTAGGCATTTTAAATAAACTCAAGAGGAAGCTGATTATGTGCCAAGCTTGCGTAGGAAAATTACTGGGAACAATAAGTGCTTTGCATCTTTGCGAACCACAAAGCTCGATAGATATAGATAAAGAAATTTCTGAGACATCTGCCACTGAAGCATCTGTTGTGATGCAGTGGCCTCCTCCTGACAAAAAAGCGGATATTATCTTCCACGCCAAACTTGAAGATGGTAGCCGCATCATCACTATGGACGAGAGTTATAATCTATACGAGGCATTAGCGATCGCAGACGGAAAAATTCTGGCCGTTGGTACCTTTCAAGATATAGAGAAACTGCAATCATACAAAACACGGATGGTCTGTCTGGAAGAAGGGCACACGCTTCTCCCTGGTTTTATCGATCCACATCAACACACACTTACAGGTTCGGTAATAAAAGAATTCTCCATCGATTGTGGCTATGCCGACACTCGCAAGACTAAAGATGAAGTACTAGAGTTCATACGAACTACAGCAAAGAACGCGCAGTCGAACGATTGGCTATTGTTCTCGCTATATGACAATCTTCGTCAGGGCGGTGACATTAAACACGGTGACCTTTCGATGTCGGACCTAAATGATTGTGCGCCACATAACCCGGTTTTTGTTTATTATATAAACATGCATACGGCAACAGCTAACCAGAAAGCATTTGACACGGTTGGTATTAATCCAGACCCAGAATACTACAAGAATCACCCCATTAAAGATGGTGGTCATTTCGGTACAAAGGATAATAAATATAACGGGATGGTCTATGAGGAAGGAGCAATAGAACTTTTCATTGTCCCCGCGTTACAGGCGCAAAATTTAAATGGGAGCAAAATAAGAAAAGCTATCATAGATTGGCTTGACTACAACGCAGAACTTGGCAATACAACTATTCATGAGGCTGGCGTGGTAGTTCCGCCCGGGGTTAAACTGCCTGAGTTGCTCAGCGAGTACGCAGAAGTAGTCGAAGGGGGTAATTGCCGTGCAAGTGTTAGCTTGATGTATGCTGATGATATGCAACCGCACGAGCTGGATAGTCTGTCTAAAAAATATGGTGTTGATTCAGCCGCGGTGCAGAAATCAGATGCTGCGATGACACTTTATGGGATGAAAATCGTAGGCGATGGCTCAAACCAAGCCAAGACAGCCGCTCAAACAAAGCCATACCTTGATAGTGTTCATTATGGGAAAGCTAATTACCACAAAGGAGAATTTATCTCAATGGTCAACAAGGTTGCAGAATACGGTTGGCCAGTTCTGATCCATTGTAACGGTGACAGGACTTTGGATCATGTCTTGGAGGCTATTACGCTAGGTTATGGGGAGGATGCGCATCCTCTTACTAACGCTAAATACATCAACCGCATTGAACATTGCACAATCACACGTTCTGAGCAGCTTGACACAATGAAAAATCTTGGCGTTCAACCAAGCTTTCTGATGAACCATGTCTACTATTATGGATCTGCATATAAAGATCAGTTGTTCGGGTTAGAACGCGCAAATCGGATGGACCCAACGCAAGAGTGTGTGGATAAAGGTATCCCTTTCTCGCTCCATACAGATGCACCCTGCTCTAACATTGGACCGCTTCAATTGGTACACGCGGCAGTTAACAGAAAATGCGATACGACCAATGAACTCATTGGCCCAGAGCAAAGAATTAGTCTGACTGAGGCATTACGTGCAGTTACCATTAACGCAGCTACTCATATCGGAAGAGCCGAACAAATTGGCTCTTTAGAGGTCGGGAAGTTCGCTGATCTGGTTATCCTTGCAAAAAATCCTTACGAGGTTGATTGTGACAAGCTCAAAGATATCGGAGTTTGTGAAACTTGGATTGGTGGAAAGAAAACGCAACCTAAGATCAAAGTCTGTGAGACTTTTACTAGTGGAAAGAAAACACAGTCGCATTCGTAATTACGTACAAAGAAACAGAAAACTGGTTACGTTTTAGATTGGGCACCAGCATACGTGCTGGTGCTCGGAATTGTATGTGGCTAAAGTCTCATCAATTTTTGCTATTTATTCCTCGCAATAGCATCGTCATTAATGGAGAGCATAAAAAACGATTAACCTAAACTAATGGAAGTTAATCAAAGGGGTAATTTAATAAAATCATAATCATTCCAACATTAAAAACTTAGCAATATAGAAACCGTCCCAAATTTATATAATTTAAATAGTAAACCATAACTTCTTTTAAAGATTAAATATCTACAATTTCTCGGCTTCTGGTATATTGCTTTTCGTTATTGGTTAGCGACTTCTGAGTTTGATGTTTTCACCTTTTGTTCTATAATGAAAAGTATGTTGTAACTAATTTTGTTATTGAAATGAGTAAATATTTATCAATTGAAGATTTGAATCGTTGTTTTCAACAACAAGTGAGTAAGTTGAAACAACTGGATGAACAATTAAATAGCTATTTTCTGTTAGCCGCTCATGTGTTTACTCTGCCTGATGTAGAAAAAGGCAGTGAACATGACCCTGTAACAGAAATAATTGTTAATGAAATGACCGATAACGACGCTCTAAATCTAGGGTTAAGTCATTACCAAAAGCTATTTATATATCACAACAATCAAAATATCAGCAGTAAAGCTGCCGTTCGCCTTCCCGGTGTACTCTGTTTTTCTGTAAATCAACAGCAATATCGCTCTGCTTTACTATTAATTGAGGAAATAAATAAGTTGAAAGCAGAACTTGAACATATCGTAACGGTGCAATCAGGGGTGGATAAAGAGCAACGATTTGAGTTCGTTCACAGTCAGTTACATGGCTTGATCACTTTAAACGCTTACAGAACCATCACTCCCCTTCTCAATCCTGATTCAGTTCGTTTTGGTTGGGCGAATAAAAATATCATTAATAAAGTTACAAAAGATCAAATTCTGCAACGTTTAGAAAAGAGTTATAACTCTGGGCGTGCTGTTTCCCCCTATTCTCGTGAACAATGGGCAGCATTAGTCGCCAAAGAAATTATCGATATAAAAAAATTGCCTGATGATGTGGTGTTAAAAATCAAGCGCCCAGTGAAAGTACAACCCATTGCGCGAGTCTGGTATGCGGAACAACAAAAACAAGTGCAATATGCTTGTCCCCTGCCAATAATTGCATTTTATGTTAACTATGGCGATAACCAACCAAAGATAGGGAGACTTGCTAACTATGATGCCAATGCCATAGTCCATCGCTATAAACCCAAAGCCAAACCACTGGAATTGGTTATTCCAAGGCTACATTTATATCGTGAGATTTAGTGCATAGTTATTTGTTTGATTCAAATAGCGACAAATGAATTAAAGCGGTGTTTATGCGAGTTTTTATACCAAGCCACAAAGTCCAGAGTAACCCATTTTGGCGAACAGTTGGTTTCCCATCAAGCAGTGGGCCACATCTGAATGCAATATTAAATGAAGAGTAGCGGTGGAAACCATAAACCTAATCCCACGTATTCCCGTTTAGTAAAGGCAAAAAATAATTTAAAGATCGGGAAATAAAAAACCGGAGCACTCGTCTCCGGTCAATTTTTCATGGCTAAACAACAATTATTTCAAGCTGCCAACCATATCTTCTGGACGAACCCAGTCATCAAACTCAGCTTCTGTCAGATAACCCAGTTTCATCGCCGACTGTTTCAATGTCAGCCCTTCTTTATGGGCTTTCTTGGCAATTTCGGCGGCTTTGTCATAACCGATATGTGTATTCAACGCCGTTACCAGCATCAGAGATTCATTCAGCAATTGAGTAATGCGATCGCGATTAGGTTCGATACCAACTGCACAATGTTCATTGAAGCTACGCATACCATCAGCCAACAAGCGAACAGATTGCAAAAAGTTATTAATCACCATTGGACGGAACACGTTTAGCTCAAAGTTGCCCGATGCACCACCAATATTAATAGCAACATCATTACCCATAACCTGAGCACAAAGCATAGTCACCGCTTCACACTGAGTTGGGTTAACTTTACCAGGCATGATTGAGCTACCGGGTTCATTTTCAGGAATTGAAATTTCACCGATGCCACAGCGAGGACCGGAAGCCAACCAACGAACATCGTTTGCAATCTTCATCATGGATGCAGCCAGACCTTTTAATGCGCCATGAGAATGAACCAAAGCATCACAAGTCGCCAGCGCTTCAAATTTATTTGGCGCAGTAACAAACGAATGGTTGGTCAGTTCAGCCAATTTCTGAGCAACACGAACCGCATATTCAGGATGAGTATTTAAACCGGTGCCAACCGCAGTTCCCCCTAGTGCCAGTTCACAAACATGGGGAATACTGTCTTCAATGTGTTTCAGGCTATGCGTTAACATTGCCGCCCAACCAGAAATTTCCTGACCAAGGGTCAATGGCGTCGCATCTTGCAAGTGGGTACGACCAATTTTAACGATATCCTTATAAGCTTCAGCTTTATCAGCTAATGTTTTTTGTAATATTTTCAGCTCAGGGATAAGGTGTTCACGCAGCGCGATAACAGCGGCAACATGCATTGCTGTTGGAAAAACATCGTTAGAACTCTGACTTTTATTTACATCATCGTTAGGATGGATAAGGCGTTCATTCCCCCTCACCCCGCCAAGGATCTCGCTACCACGGTTCGCCAACACTTCGTTCATGTTCATGTTACTTTGTGTTCCAGAACCGGTCTGCCAGATAGCAAGCGGAAATTCTGTCGGATGTTTACCTTCCAGCACTTCTTTCGCAGCGGCAATAATTGCTTCTCCACGTTCTTGCGGCAGAAGGCCCAAATCCATATTGACACTGGCCGCAGCCTGTTTGGTCAACGCCAGAGCATGAATTAATGCAACCGGCATTTTCTCCTGCGAAATGCGGAAATGCTCAAGTGAGCGTTGAGTTTGCGCTCCCCACAATTGGTCAGCAGGTACTTCGATAGGCCCCATTGAGTCTTTTTCAATGCGAGTGGCTGCCATTACTATCTCTCCTTAACACACAGAATAATCGAATATGCATATACCCGTCATCTTTCAAGTTGCCTCTTTGTTGGCTGCGCTCACTCACCCCGGTCACATAGTTACCTATGCTCCCGGGGATTCGCTCCCTTGCCGTCGCGAAGCATCTTGAAATCCATAGGGTATAATCAGTCTTTGCAGATAAACTGATTAACATTCTGCTATCATGCCACATATTAGTTCCTGATTATGCCAACCAAGTCGTATTTATCGTATTGTGGTAGAAAGGAAATAGATTGATTTTTTTAAAAAGAGAGTAACGGCCATGTTGAAGATGATAAATCAGATCCAGCACTATTCATGGGGAAGCAAAACTGCCCTGACGGATATTTATGGTGTTGAAAATCCAGATAATCTGCCAATGGCTGAATTATGGATGGGTGCCCATCCTAAAAGCAGTTCATTTGTAACCAATCCTGAAACAGGAAAACCAATCGCCTTAAATGAATTAATAGCCAATGATCCGGAAAAATATCTGGGGAAAAAAGTTTCAGATAGATTTCACCGTTTGCCTTTCCTATTTAAGGTATTGTGCGCGGCTCAACCTCTCTCAATTCAGGTTCACCCTGATAAAAAATCCGCAGAAGAGGGTTTTGCCAAAGAGAATATCGCCGGTATTCCATTGGATTCAACCGAAAGAAATTACAAAGATGATAACCATAAACCTGAATTGGTTTATGCCCTTACCCCTTTCCGGGCAATGAATGGATTCCGTCCATTAAACGAAATCGCGCAATTACTGGAATTCGTTATTGCGGCCCATCCCAAGATTCCGTACTTTATTCAAACACCAAATGAACAGAATCTTGCCTGCTTATTTTCCCAATTGCTTAATATGGGTGGTAAACAAAAGCAGTTAGCTCTTGGCGTATTAAAATCAGCGTTAAACAGTCGGCTCGGTGAACCTTGGGATTCCATCAAGAAAATGACGGCGTTTTATCCCGATGACAACGGCCTGTTTATTCCACTTTTACTTAATGTCGTCGAACTTGAACCTGGTCAAGCCATGTTTTTATGCGCTCGCACGCCTCACGCTTATCTGGAAGGGGTTGCTCTTGAAGTTATGGCAAATTCAGATAACGTCCTGCGAGCGGGTTTGACCAATAAATATATGGATATTCCTGAGTTAATGGCAAACCTTGATTTTGTATCAAAACCAACAGACACCTTATTTACGCTACCGGTACAGGAAAAAACAGCGAAAAACTTCCCTGTTCCAGTAGATGATTTTGCATTTTCTATTTATTCTCTATCAAAGCAGCCAATTACGCTGGATAACAATTCAGCATCGATTGTTTTTTGTGTTGAAGGTCAAACAGTTATACAATCTGGAGAACACCAATTAAGAATTTTCCCAGGTGAGTCAGTATTTATATCTGCTACCGAAAAGGCTGTGATTATTCAGGGTGATGGTTTTACCGCCCAGGTTTTTAATTAATAATGCCAATCTGGGCCTGAAACTTATTCACAGGCCGTTAAGCACTGCTTAAATTCCAAGTGATGCTAACGGCCGTTTTTATACTAGAGGGCACATATTACTTACTACAAAGTATGTGCTAAAAGGATGGATTTCCATTATGAAAAAATCGTTAGTGGCCGTAGGCATTATTGTTGCTTTAGGAGCAGCTTGGACTGGGGCTTCATGGTATACAGGCAAGCAGATTGAACAACGTATAGATCAATCTATTTCCCGCGCTAATGCTGAAATGAAAAAAGCTTTTCCTGAAACAGGTCTGATGTTACAGAGTAAAGATTTCCACCGTGGCGTGTTCAGTTCTGACGTCCGCCTCATTTTGACAGTTAAAGATGGCGTTGGAAACACAGAAATTAAACCAGGTGAAGAGATTTCAATTAAGTCTGTGATTGATCACGGCCCTTTCCCACTTGCACAAGTGAAAAAACTAACCTTAATTCCTAGTATGGCTTCTGTTCATTCCGAACTGGAGAATAATGAAGCTTTAAAACCACTGTTTGAAATCACTAAAGGAAAATCGCTGTTTACTTCTGATTCACGTGTCAGTTATCGTGGTTCTGTTATTTCTGATGTTGATATCATTCCTATCGATTTTGAAAAAAATGGTGCTAAGTTCAATTTTTCCGGCGCCAAACTGACTTCCGATCTCAGCCGTGATCTGAAAGAGATATCACTGGCAATCAAGAGTGACCAGTTAGCCATCAATAAAAATGACGAAAATTTCCTTGTCAAAGGTATTGATTTAAACCTGTCCAATAAAAAAGGCAAATTTGATATCTA
Source organism: Photorhabdus aegyptia (assembly GCF_000612035.1). Lineage (NCBI taxonomy): Bacteria > Pseudomonadati > Pseudomonadota > Gammaproteobacteria > Enterobacterales > Morganellaceae > Photorhabdus > Photorhabdus aegyptia. The sequence continues at coordinate 91,113 of NZ_JFGV01000008.1, forward strand.
TGTTGGCGATCAAAGCATTGAAATTCAGGAAATCAGCCTAAAAGGTATCGGCAATGAAGATATGATGCTTTCCGGTGTTAAAATAGATTCAAATATTGGTGAAGATGAAACTAATCTAAAAGGGAAAATCACTTACAGTTTAGATGGTCTCAAGATGAGAAATATTGATTTTGGTTCTGGTAAGTTTGTAATTACTGCGGATCGTCTGGATGGTGAAGCCGTTCGTCAGTTTACTCAAGCCTACAATGATGCAGCCGCCAAATCACTCTCTTCTGGCGATCTCTCTTCCGATGCGGCAGATACCGCCATTATTGACGCGGTATTGTCTAACCTGCCTATTTTGCTGAAAAATAATCCACAATTTGGTATCGAACCATTAACCTGGAAAAATGCCAAAGGTGAAAGCACCATTAATTACCACGTGAGTTTGAAGAACTTACCGAAAGATAAAAGTAGCTTATATTCAATGAAGACAGAAGAAGCTATTCGTACTTTAATTCAGAACATGTCTCTGAATGTCACATTACCAAGACCTATGATGATTGAGTTTTCCACTCAGTCAATGATCATGAATGGCATGGATAAAGCAAAGGCTGAACAGAATGCTGAACAACAGATAAATCAGTTTGAACAATTAGGACAACTGTTTAAAATTACCACAGTTGATAAAGATGCTATCAGCATTAAGTTTAACTATGCAGATGGTAATGTAGAAATGAACGGTAAGAAAATGCCTTTACATCAGTTCCTGTCTGAATACTATTTATCCGACGACTCTTCTGATGATGACGAAGCACCAGAGCAAACAATGCCAGAAAGCGACACCCACGACAGCGGAAAAGAGAAAACAGAAGGTACTGTGCAACCTGCGCAATAAAACGCGTTTATAGACATCTTGTTAAATTGCCAGTCAACGCATGTGACTGGCATTTTTATATAAAAAAGGACTGGAATGTGATTGACATAAAACTCCCACTGACAGATTTACACCGCCACCTTGATGGAAATATCCGGCCGGAGACTATCTTAGATCTTGCCAATCAGCATAATATTCAGCTTCCAGCAAATGATCTGGAATCACTACGCCCTCACGTACAAATTATTGAAAATGAGCCGAGTTTAGTAAGCTTTTTGCAAAAACTTGATTGGGGGGTGGCAGTACTGGCTGATTTAGATGCTTGCCGTCGTGTTGCAATTGAAAATGTTGAAGATGCCATCAATACTGGACTCGACTATGCTGAATTACGTTTTTCCCCTTATTACATGGCGATGAACCACAAATTGCCGGTTGAAGGGGTCGTTGAGGCAATTATTGATGGTATCCATTCTGCCCGTAAAAATAACGATATTGATATTCGTCTTATCGGAATTTTAAGCAGAACTTTTGGTGAACAAGCCTGTACTCAAGAATTAGCTGCCCTGCTAGCCCATCGCCAACATATTACTGCATTGGATCTGGCCGGTGACGAGTTAGGTTTTCCCGGTCATCTTTTTCAATCTCATTTTATCAAAGCCCGTGATGCTGGCTGGCACATAACCATCCATGCCGGCGAAGCCGCCGGCGCTGAAAGTATTTGGCAAGCCATTCGTGAATTAGGCGCGACTCGTATTGGTCATGGGGTAAAAGCCATTACCGATCCCGGATTGATGGATTATTTGGTTGAAAATCGTATTGGTATTGAAGCCTGTTTAACTTCAAACCTTCAAACCAGCACCGTCAATTCTTTATTGGACCATCCACTCAAACGATTCCTGGAAAAAGGGATTCTTGCTTCCATTAATACCGATGATCCAGCAGTTGAAGGCATCGACATCCGTCATGAATATGAAATTGCCGCCCCTGCCGCAGGTTTATCTATCGCGCAAATTCGCCAGGCTCAGATAAATGGGCTGGAAACCGCTTTTATCAGTGATGCAGAAAAACAGGCATTACGCATGAAAGCGGCGAGTCGCTAAATACAAATAGTTCAGGAATGGAATCTCCCATTCCTGATTATGGTTAATATTTGAAATATAATGTACAAATATGTAGTTCGTATAGTGCTGAATATGGACGTCACCGCAATATATACCCTATGGATTTCAAGCTGCATCGCGACGGCAAGGGAGTGAATCCCCGGGAGCATAGCAAACTATGTGACCGGGGTGAGCGAGTGCAGCCAACAAAGAGGCAGCTTGAAAGATGACGGGTATAAACGCGGTAATAGCTACATGATAGGTTCTAGTCGATTTTAGTAGATTTTTTGGTAGTTTTGACCTTATGATTTATCTATCAAAACACGTTAGGGGTTCTGGAATATGTCCGTATTGGATGGAGCAACAGCAGTAATAATTTGGCTATTTATGATTTACGTATTGTATTTCAGTTATTTCTGGTATTTCTCTGTTCCGTTAGGCTTATTTTTTGTATTCATGACAGTTAAAACGGCTAAAGCAGTAAAAATTAAATTTTTATGTGCTGGATTAGCGTTGTTTTTTTTAATTGCGCCAATTGCTGCATTACTAAAATACAGGGAAATTTTTTATTTGTAGTAATTTGATAGAGAGACGAACAGCAATTTTCAACACCTGCGATAGCAACGTTAATCATATTAACGATCCTTTTCGTTAGTGTTTTTTGAAATTATCACATCATTTAATTTAAATATATCCTCTTCTTTTATAAGCCAATCTGTCATTTCGTTACTATACTTCTCAGAAATATAATTTTTATTTTCTAAATTGGTTTTATAGTTTACATCATCATTTTCTGGATGAGACAGATGTACACCTTCTATCCCCTCAAACAAATGAAATTGAGAATTAGCTTTATGAAGCCGGAAACCAAGATCAATATCTTCACCACCCCATGATTTAAACTGTTCATCAAAACAGCCCACTTTTTCAAATAGTTTTTTTTCTACACTAAATATTGTTCCCCATAAAAAAACCCAGGGTGCAGGCATGGAGAATAATTTATAATTGAATCTCGCATACGAACTTTGGCGAATATCTTTTCCAACACCTAATTCTTTCATCCTTTTAATTGTACTGTCTACATCATCTAGGTCAACTTTTAGATCCCACTTATTTTCAGAGTATAGACCGTATACATTTCCAATCGAAACTGATTGTGGGTTAGAACTATGGAACTTGATCACACTCTTAACGAAATAGCTTGGCAAAAGTACGTCAGCGTCAATAAAAGCTAACAGTTCTCCTTTTGCATTCTTAGCTCCAATATTTCTCGCTCGGGCTACACGGAAACCTTCGTCAGGTACATATATATACTTGAGTTTATAGCTATAAACTCGTTTAGTAACAGCGAGACAAGTTTCATCGCTAGAACCATCATCTACAACTATTACTTCGAAGTCACTAAAGTCCGCGCTTTGCTTGTTTAATAAAGAGAGCAAAGACATTAGGCTTTCTTTTTTGTTATAAGAAGGGATGATTATACTTAGAGTCATAAGTTCCTTATTCCTTAATCTTAATTTTTATTTCAAGAATCTTGGTTTCTATCTCTTATTTCAAGCGCATGTTTACTATTGATAGGTTATAGGACTACCTTTGCCTTTGAGGAAACCAAGCTTGCGCTTAGGTTTATCTTCTCTATATGAGATGACTTTAACCAATTCATGACCATTCTTGGCGATCACTACAGGCTCATCAGTGCGAACGACTTCCTGGATAATTCTGGACAGGTTAATTTTCGCATCGTAGATGTTAACCTTTTCCATAAAATGACCTCTTTTTGTACATATTTTAAACATAACCATTTTTATTGGTCTAGTCAATTTGGTTAGACTAATTTATTTTATTTAAAAATAAGATATTACTCACAAAAATCACACAAACATAAATCTTATTTATAATAAACAAGATTCTCATCTATAATATATAGAGTTCTAGAACTATTATTTTCCTATCAACATAACTGATTATTTACGTTTGTTTAAGGAGATGAATATGCCAGCAGCACAAGCTTACGCCCCACCTGGTTTTTGGGGACCTTGGGTTGATTTACAAGGATGGTCTAGTACTACTCATAATATTAGATATACTTTTGTAACAGAATCACAGATGCCATCCGCTTTTTCTGTTGAGATACAATATGTAGATCAGCCGGGGCCAAAAACTATACACGCTACAGGCCCAGGTGATTGCATGATACATGGAGGAGGAGCGGGAATAGACAGAATAAGATGTAAAAGCTTTTCTACAGGACAAAATGTTATTGTCACTTGGGATTAGTAACAATATACTACTAATAGCCTTACTTAATTTTTAAGTGGGCTATATGTGGTTCTTAAATATGACAGGTTCGAAATTATGAAAAATATATTTGTTATTATGATGTTCCTATCCGCAATAACTGGATGTTCCGATAAAAACAATCTAAATAGGCTAATTCAAACGAAAGAAGGGTTAAAATTTGAATTTCTATCCGGTGAAAAATTTATCTTAACCCAAGAGTGTACAGATCAAATTAATTATTTAGGATCACATGACGGAATGAATAATGAGTTATCATTAGTAGTGAAAAAAGATAAGCCATGTTTTCCTCGATTTAATGCTCTAATCAATAAAAACATTGGGACCAAAATGACAGTATCATTTAACGGTATTCCTATGTTCACAACGACTATTCAAACCTCTTTATCTCCTTCGTTTAGAATGGGGGCAAATGATAAAAGACAAGCCATTGGTATTGTGAACACACTAAAAAATTAGATGGGTTGCCATAAGTAGTTTTCAAAATAGTAGAGCACAGGGACTCAACCCAATTTTTACGATCTGATGAAAGTGCTTTGCCAGCTATTTACATATCTATTTCCGTCTTAACCTCCGCGCATAACGTTGCGCTAATACTGCGCACACCATCAACTGAATTTGATGAAAAATCATCAACGGCAACAACATTACACCAACCGTCGCAGCAGGGAATAAAACATTTGCCATTGGCACACCATTAGCCAAGCTCTTTTTCGAACCACAAAAGACAATCGTAATTTCGTCTTCTTTATTAAAACCCAACCAACGAGCGGTATAGGTATTAATCATCAATACAATTGCCAGCATAATGCAGCAAATAATCCCAATCATCAGTAGCGAATAACCATCAATCTTATGCCAAATACCTTCTACAACCGCCTCACTAAAAGCCACATAAACCACTAAAAGAATTGATGACCGGTCAGTCATATTGACCAACTTTTTATGTTTCTCCACCCAACCGGCAATTAATGGCCGTGACAAATGCCCGATAATAAAAGGAACCATCAATTGAAGGACGATAGATTTTATTGCTGCCAATGTATCGGGGCTGCCTTCTCCCTGCGTATGGATCATCAGTCCGACTAATATTGGCGACAAAAACACGCCCAAAATACTGGATGCCGAAGCACTGCAAATAGCAGCGGCAACATTACCACCAGCAACTGAGGTAAAAGCAATAGCTGACTGAACTGTAGCCGGTAATGCGCAAAGATAAAGGAATCCCCAATAAATCGTTGGGGTCATAATTTCGGGCACTAGCAAATTCAATCCTAATCCGATGATCGGAAATAAGACAAAAGTACTGAGAAAAACAACTAAATGAAGCCGCCAATGCCCCATACCGGCAATAATAGCTTGACGAGATAATTTGGCTCCATGCATAAAGAACAGTAGAGCAATAGCCGCAGTGGTTAGCCGTTGAAATCCTACTTTTATTTCACCTTCGCAAGGAAAGAATGTCGCAATAACGACTACCGTCACTAATACCATCAAAAAAGGATCTATTTTTAATCTTTGCCACCAAGTCATTTATCATTTTCCTTGCTCTGCAAATAATTAGCCCGGCAATCCAGGCTAAGTAGTAAATTAAAAAGTCACAACAAGATAGTAAGTTTAAATTTCCACTGTACGTTGTTGTTCTGCCGACTGAATACCGGCTTCAATTAATTTCATAATTTGAATTGCTTCACTTGCCGTGACTGGATTAGGTTTACCTAGCGTAATCGCATCACGGATAGCAGCATAATAAGCAGAATAATTACCAGGCAAAGTCGGTACATGTTCAGTCACTAACTCCTCTCCACTTAACAGTGTCATAACACCGTCACGAATATCATATCCCCAATCAGCATGCGGAGGCTTTTCTCCTGCTTTCAATCGCTCTTCCTGAGGATCAAGACCATATTTTACATAACTGCCTGCCATACCATGCAACGTATAAACAGCAGATTCAGCTGCCGCTACGGTTGTTGCATGAAGGACTACTTTGATATCTGGATAATTCAACAACACGTGGAAATAATCTATCGCTTCCGCTTGTGGGCGAATCATCCCCAAATCAGCCGTAATAGATTGCGGTTTACCAAATAGTTGAACCGCTTGATCGAGTAAGTGAGGACCTAAATCATACCAAATACCACTTCCTTGCCCCGCCGCTTCACGCCACCTTTGACGTATAACAGGACGATAACGATCAAAATGGGATGCGAAATATTTTAATTTGCCCAGACGATTCTCTTTAATTAACGATTTTATCGTCAGGAAACCGGAATCCCAACGGCGGTTATGAAATACAGAAAGTAATAAACCCGCCTTTTCTGCCTGCTCTTTTAAAGATTCAGCTTGTTCAACGGTGATGGTAAATGGTTTATCCACCACAACATGCTTACCCGCAGCCAATGCCTTCTGTGCCAGGGGATAATGCGTATCATTAGGTGTCGGAATAACGATTAAGTCAATGTCGGGATCATTAAAAAGATCCTCATGGCAGGATACCACCGGAATATTTGGCCAATCTGATTTCACTTTTTCAGCATCACTACTGGAAATGGCGGCCAATTTAACACCAGCAGTGCCGGCAATTAACGGTGCATGGAACGTTTTACTCGCATAACCATACCCCACCAACCCAACCTTTAACAGCTCACGCATAACAGCCCCTCAAACTCATTAATAATATGCAGCAATTCAGCATCCGTAAAAAATATCATCGCTGATGACCGTTGCGCAAATTATCTCTGAATCTACCCTTGAAGATCTTTCAACCAATCTATTCCTACAACCTATTTCCTAAGTCATCAGAATCGCCTATTATTCTTTTTTCGTATAGCTTCAAGTGGAATGATTTATGTATCAAACCAATGATTACCACCGAATTAATGGTTGGATTCTGGCTCCGGCAGCTTATCTGATGATGACCTTTCTCAGTGCCAGTATAATGCTTGCCTTATATATTGTGGCATTTTTTAGCCAAAACAATGCATTGAGTGCCGGGAATAATCACTTTACTTTAATGTGGTTTCTTTCTGTTGCCATTACTGCGGTAATGTGGTGTTACACCCTATGGGTATTGAAACTGCTTTTCATTCGATCAAAAAGATTCCCGCAAATTTTTATTATTTGGCTTATTGTTACCATATTAATTGCATTGAAAACTTTCGCTTTCTCCCCTATTCCTGATCAAATGGCTTTACGCGCATTAGCATGGCCACTATTGGCAACCGCTATTTTCGTCCCCTACATTAAACGCTCTCATCGAGTCAAAATGACTTTCACACAAGATCGATAACCTCAACTTTCTTTGGTTGTTATCATTAACAATAGATTGCCCCTGGTAAGACAAGGGCATACTTATAATTTAATAAAAAGTCAACAAACTCATTTTCAGGCACAGCAATGACTGACTATTTTCTTTTATTTGTTGGAACCGTATTGGTTAACAATTTTGTCTTGGTGAAATTCCTTGGCTTATGCCCTTTTATGGGCGTATCTAAAAAGCTGGAAACTGCCATCGGAATGGGATTTGCAACAACATTCGTTATGACACTGGCCTCTGTATGTTCATGGCTGGTGAATACCTTTATTTTATTACCACTGGATTTAATCTATTTGCGTACCCTGAGTTTTATTCTTGTTATTGCGGTGGTGGTGCAATTCACCGAGCTTGTTGTACGCAAAACCAGCCCGACGTTATACCGGTTATTGGGTATTTTCCTGCCGTTGATTACGACTAACTGTGCTGTACTTGGTGTGGCGCTGCTGAATATCAATCAATCACACGATTTTTTACAATCCGCTATCTATGGTTTCGGTGCTGCCGCCGGTTTCTCTCTTGTTATGGTACTGTTTGCCGCTATTCGTGAACGTCTGGCTGTTGCTGATGTCCCCGCCCCTTTCAAGGGGTCATCTATTGGTCTTATCACTGCGGGTTTAATGTCCTTGGCTTTTATGGGCTTTAGTGGTTTGGTGAAGTTCTGATGACATCATTATGGATTGCTATTGGTGCACTCAGTGCACTAGGGTTAATTTTTGGGTTAATCCTGGGGTTTGCTGCCCGCCGCTTTCAGGTGGAAGAAGACCCTATTGTTGAAAACATTGATGATATTCTGCCGCAAAGCCAGTGTGGGCAATGTGGTTATCCTGGTTGTCGCCCGTATGCTGAAGCCATAGCGAATAATGGTGAGATGATTAACAAATGCGCACCCGGTGGTGAACAAGCTATGCTGAAAATTTCAGAGCTGCTCGGTGTCGATCCACAACCATTAGATGGCGATGCAAGCGTACAAAATCCAGCCCGCAAAGTCGCCTTTATCGATGAAGAGAATTGCATCGGCTGCACCAAATGTATTCAAGCCTGTCCCGTAGACGCTATTGTCGGCGCTACCCGTGCCATGCATACCGTTGTTGAAGACTTATGTACCGGTTGTGACCTGTGCGTTGCTCCTTGCCCAACAGACTGCATTACGATGCTCCCTGTAGCCACAACCACTGCTAATTGGAAATGGGATTTAAAAACCATTCCCATTAAAAATATTACTGTTCAGCCATCGCACGCCGTTTCCGCCAACAGTATCCCAGTTAAAAATATTGAGGCTGAACATCATGTTTAACTTATTCAATTTACTCAATAAAAACAAAATCTGGGATTTTGCCGGTGGTATTCATCCACCTGAAATGAAACTGCAATCCAGCCAGACTCCTTTACGCATCGCGCCACTGCCGGAAGAGTTAATCATCCCATTGCAACAACATTTGGGTACGCAAGGCGAGTTGCTGGTTAAAGCGGGTGATAAGGTGCTTAAAGGCCAACCTTTAACATTTGGTATTGGTCGCACGGTACCGGTTCATGCATCAACTTCCGGCACCATCATTGCCATTGAACCGTGTATTACCGCGCACCCATCCGGGTTGAAAGAGTTATGTGTTCGTTTGCGCCCTGATGGCGCCGACCAATGGTGTACACGCATTCAGACACTGGATTATCAATCACTAGATACAGAGACAATCCTGAACCGAATCCATCAGGCAGGTATCGCAGGTTTAGGCGGAGCCGGCTTTCCGACCGCCGCTAAACTGCAAAGCGGTCGGCATGGCCTTAAGACGTTGATCATTAACGCGGCAGAATGCGAACCTTATATTACCGCGGATGACCGTCTGATGCAGGAACATGCTGGCGAACTTATTGAGGGCGTTCGTATTCTGGAACATCTGCTTAAACCGGAACAGATCCTGATTGGTATCGAAGATAATAAGCCAGAAGCAATAAGAGAACTTAAAACCGCGCTAAAAGGTGATAAATCGATTATCGTCCGGGTTATCCCGACCAAATATCCTTCCGGCGGCGCTAAACAACTGACCAAAATCCTGACAGGTAAAGAAGTTCCATCCGGCGGCCGTTCCTCCGCTATCGGCGTGCTGATGCAGAACGTAGGCACAGTGGTTGCAATCAAGCGTGCCATTATCGATGGAGAACCTTTGATTGAGCGAGTCGTTACGCTTACTGGAGAAGCAGTTACCTCACCGGGTAACTTCTGGGCGCGGCTCGGTACTCCGGTACAATTTCTTCTCCAGTTAGCCGGATTTGAACCACAATCAGAACAAATGGTCATTATGGGCGGCCCTTTAATGGGATTCACGCTGCCCGACCTCAACGTACCCATCGTCAAAATCAGTAACTGTATTCTGGCGCCATCCCATCAGGAAATAGATTCAAATACAGCGGAAGAGGCTTGTATTCGTTGTGGATTATGTGTGGAAGCCTGCCCTGCCAGTTTACTGCCGCAACAACTCTATTGGTTCAGTCGTGGACAAGAGCACGAAAAGGCCAGAGATCACAATCTGTTCGACTGTATTGAGTGCGGCGCCTGTGCTTATGTCTGTCCAAGTAATATTCCTCTGGTGCAATATTATCGCCAGGAGAAAGCTGAAATTCGGGCCTTGGATCAGGAAAACCGCCGTTCAACGGAAGCCAAAATTCGTTTCGAAGCTAAACAAGCCCGTATGGAACGAGAAAAATTGTCCCGTGAAGAACGACACAAAAAATCGGCCGTTCAAATTGATAATAAAGATAAAAGTGCTGTACAAGATGCACTTTCCCGGGTGAAGGAAAAACAGGCTGACGCAGGTAAAGTTGTTGCTATAGAACCGGGGCAAGTACCCGATAATTCCGCAGTAATAGCGGCTCGTCAGGCAAGAAAAGAGCAACTTCGCGCTCGTCAGGCGGAAAAACAGGCGGCTGAAAATATTAATATTGCTCCATCTGAACCAACAAGTGCGGAAGATCCACGCAAAGCCGCATTAGCAGCAGCGATTGCCAGAGCTAAAGCAAAGAAAGCAGCTCAAAATCAGGAAGTAGCGCCATCACTGGAAACAAAAGAATCTGAAACTACCGCTAGTGAACCTCGTAAAGATGCGGTCGCGGCCGCTATTGCTCGTGTCAAGGCCAAGAAGGCTCAGACTCAGCAATCAACTGAAACTCAGGCAGAAATATCGCCAGCGGAAGACACTGATCCGCGTAAAGCTGCCGTCGCGGCTGCTATTGCTCGTGTTAAAGCCAAGAAAGCACAAACTCATCAATTAGCTGAAACTCAGGCAGAAACACCGCCAATAGAAGAAACTGATCCGCGTAAAGCGGCAATTGCTGCCGCCATCGCCAGGGTTAAGGCCAAAAAAGGCACTCAGGAACAACAGAAAGTTTCAATAGAATAGTGATTGTTATAAATGAAATTCAGACCCGTTCAAACTGACAATAAAAAACTAAAAGTCGCAAGTTCGCCTTTTACACACAACCAGCAAAATACCAGCCGTATTATGCTGTGGGTTGTGCTGGCAGCGATACCCGGTATCGCGGTACAAACTTACTTCTTTAGTTACGGTACCTTGTTCCAGATCCTGCTTGCGGTGATTACCGCTCTGCTTGCGGAATCATTTGCCCTGTCTTTGCGTAAACAGGCAGTTATGCCTCGTTTGCAGGATAATTCTGCGTTACTGACCGGCTTACTTTTAGGGATCAGCCTTCCTCCGCTGGCTCCCTGGTGGCTGATTGTATTAGGAACGGTCTTTGCTGTGATTATTGCCAAACACCTCTATGGCGGTCTTGGTCAAAACCCATTCAACCCGGCAATGGTCGGTTATGTCGTGCTGCTAATATCATTCCCAGTACAAATGACCAGTTGGTTGCCTCCTATGGATTTACTGGCAACACAAATCACACCGCTAGACTGCCTGATGGTGATCTTCACCGGCCATACCCCCGATGGAACAACATTACAGCAGTTGCAACAAGGTTTCGACGGGATTAGTCAGGCCACACCGCTGGATAGTTTCAAAACCGGTTTATTGACTCACAATATTGATGACGTTCTTCGCCAACCCATATTACAAGGATCTCTGGCTGGTATTGGCTGGCAATGGGTCAACATTGCTTATCTTGTTGGCGGGCTGATTCTACTGAACAGAAAAGTGATAACCTGGCAAATTCCTGTAGCATTTATCCTAGTATTAGGCTTATGCGCACTCACAAGCTGGTTGATTGATCCATCTCGTTATTCGCCGCCATTATTACAACTGTTTTCCGGTGCAACCATGCTAGGCGCATTCTTTATTGCAACCGATCCCGTTAGTGCTTCTACAACCCCCAAAGGTCGTTTGGTGTTTGGCGCCATGATTGGCCTGTTAGTTTGGGTTATCCGTGTTTATGGTGGTTATCCTGATGCCATAGCATTTGCGGTTTTACTGGCGAATATCACCGTGCCACTCATTGACCATTACACCCAACCCCGCGTTTACGGGCATAAATAAGGAGCCGTTATGTTAGAAACCATGCGACGTCACGGCATCACACTCGCCATTTTTGCTGCAATTACCACCGGATTGACGGCTATCGTGAATTCTCTCACCAAAAGTACTATTGCAGAACAGGCCACATTACAACACAAATCGCTGCTTGATCAGGTTATTCCGCCTGTCCTGTATGACAACGATATACAAAACGAATGCTATCTAGTTAATGCGGATGCTCTGGGCAATAACTTACCTCATCGTCTCTATCTGGCGCGTAAAAATGGTCAGCCTGTAGCAGCCGCACTGGAAAGTACTGCACCGGATGGTTATTCCGGCGCTATTCAATTACTGATTGGGGCTGATTTCTCAGGAAAAGTGCTTGGTGTACGGGTTACAGAACATCATGAAACCCCAGGGCTAGGGGATAAAATTGAAACCCGGATTTCAGACTGGATTAATGTCTTCTCAGGGAAAACCATCACCTCTAATCATGACCGGCACTGGGCGGTGAAAAAAGATGGCGGTAAGTTTGATCAATTTACCGGCGCCACTATTACCCCACGCGCCGTGGTAAACTCAGTCAAACGGACTGCGCTTTATTTACAGACCATACCTGAACATCTCTCTTCTCTAGAATCCTGTGGAGAAAAATCATGAGTGAAACCAAAAACTTATTTATCCAAGGGCTATGGAAAAATAACTCCGCTTTAGTACAACTGCTAGGATTGTGCCCACTGTTAGCCGTCTCTTCCACTGCAACCAACGCGCTTGGTTTAGGGCTGGCAACGACACTGGTTCTAGTCTGTACCAACATTGCAGTTTCCAGTTTGCGTCGTTGGGTACCCAATGAGATCCGTATTCCAATTTATGTTATGATCATCGCTTCGGTTGTAAGTACTGTACAGATGTTGATTAACGCCTATGCTTTTGGCCTGTATGAATCATTAGGGATTTTCATTCCACTGATTGTGACTAACTGTATTGTTATCGGTCGTGCTGAAGCTTACGCCGCGAAAAACCCAATTATGCCTTCTGCGATTGATGGCTTAGCTATGGGATTAGGAGCCACTTTTGCGCTGTTTGTTCTCGGTGCTATTAGAGAAGTTCTTGGCAATGGAACCCTATTTGATGGCGCTGATTTACTTCTGGGCAACTGGGCTAAGGTATTACGAATAGAAATCGTTCATATGGATTCCCCTTTCCTGTTAGCGATCTTACCACCTGGCGCTTTTATCGGTTTGGGATTAATGCTGGCAGCGAAATATCTTATTGATGAAAAAATGAAAACCAGAGCAATAAAAGAAAAAAGCAGTACAATAACAATGTCGCAAGGATCGGAGAATTCCATTTGATATGAACAAACAGAAACGTATCGAAATTCTAACGCGTTTACGGGATAACAACCCAAAGCCAACAACTGAATTAGTTTTCACAACGCCATTTGAGTTACTTATTTCAGTATTGCTTTCAGCGCAAGCAACAGATGTAAGTGTTAACAAAGCCACTGCGAAACTCTATCCAGTAGCAAATACGCCTCAGGCAATTCTAAATCTGGGTGTAGACGGGTTGAAAGAGTATATAAAAACTATCGGTCTTTATAACACCAAAGCGGAAAACACAATTAAGACTTGCCGAATATTGCTGGAAAAGCATGCTGGCGAAGTTCCCGAAGATCGCGCTGCATTGGAAGCATTGCCAGGTGTTGGCCGTAAGACAGCCAATGTGGTATTAAACACCGCTTTCGGCTGGCCGACTATTGCGGTCGATACCCATATTTTTCGCGTTTGTAACCGTACTCAATTCGCGCCCGGTAAAAATGTCGATGAAGTCGAAAATAAATTACTGCAAGTCGTTCCGGCCGAATTTAAAGTTGATTGTCATCATTGGCTTATTTTACATGGTCGTTATACCTGCATAGCTCGTAAACCTCGTTGTGGCTCCTGTATTATTGAAGATCTATGTGAATTTAAAGAAAAAATTTACCCTGAGTAACTATTGTAATTTTCATTGCAATTTCCATACTGTCTTGCGCTATTTTGCAGATGTTGCTTGCTCGACACCGCCAATTCGCGTAAAACTGTTATTCCAAAAACTATCTGATAATAACCCTCTAACTTTCTCCGCGGATATTATGTTTCAAAACAACCCGCTGCTTGCACAGCTAAAACAGCAACTTCATTCCCAAACACTTCGAGTAGAAGGTTTGGTCAAAGGTACCGAAAAAGGATTCGGATTCTTAGAAGTCGATGGGCAAAAAAGCTATTTCATTCCCCCCCCACACATGAAAAAAGTTATGCATGGCGATCGAGTCACTGCCGCTATTCATACTGATAAAGAAAGAGAGATCGCCGAACCAGAAACATTGGTCGAACCATTTCTAAATCGCTTCGTTGGCCGTATCCAGAAAAAAGAAAACGATAACCGTTTATGGATCGTTCCTGATCACCCACTGTTAAAAGATGCTATCCCTTGTCGGCCAGCCAATCAGGTCACACATCCATTTCAGCATGGTGATTGGGCCGTCGCTGAAATGCGCCATCACCCACTGAAAGGCAGCCGTGGGTTTCATGCGGAAATTACCGGCTATATTACTGAGAGTAGCGATCACTACGCCCCTTGGTGGGTAACACTAACTCGCCATAATCTGGAACGTGATGCTCCCACCATGACTGCCGATTGCCAGATGAACGATGGCGATCTTGAGCGCATTGACTTAACGTCACTGGATTTTGTCACTATCGACAGTGCAACCACGGAAGACATGGACGATGCTTTGCATATCGTTAAGCAAGATGATGGCAGCCTGAAACTCAGTATCGCCATCGCTGATCCAACCGCTTATATCGCGGCTAACAGCGAACTGGATCAAATCGCCCATCAACGTGCTTTCACTAACTACCTGCCGGGTTTTAACATTCCTATGCTGCCGCGCGATCTGTCAGAAAATTTATGCTCTCTGCGCCCTAACGCCCGCCGTCCGGCATTGGTTTGTCAGGTTTCCATTCTGGAAGATGGTCAACTGGGTGATGATATTGCGTTTTTCTCTACCTGGGTTGAATCAAAAGCTAAACTGGTTTACGACGAAGTTTCCGACTGGCTGGAAGAAACAGGAACCTGGAAACCTTCTTCTGAGGCAATTGGAACTCAAATCACTCTCCTGAAAGAAATGAGTGATCGCCGTAACCAATGGCGCCACCAAAACGCGCTTATTTTCAAAGATCGTCCTGACTACCGCTTCATCCTTGACGATAATGGTTATGTACTGGATATCGTGGTAGAACAACGTCGTACAGCCAACCGTATTGTTGAAGAAGCGATGATCACTTCTAACCTGTGCGCCGCAAAAATCCTGCGCGATAAATTAGGTTTTGGTATTTACAATGTCCATATGGGTTTTGAGCCGCTGCAAATTGAACAAGTGGTTGAATTACTGCAAGAAAATGGTATAGATGCCAATACAGAAGAGTTGTTGACCTTAAACGGCTTCTGCAAATTACGCCGTGAATTGGATAAACAACCAACACAATTCCTTGATAGTCGCATTCGTCGTTTCCAGACTTTCGCAGAAATTAAACCTGAACCCGGTCCTCATTTTGGTCTCGGTTTTGAGGCTTACGCCACCTGGACATCACCGATCCGTAAATACAGCGATATGATTAACCATCGCTTACTAAAAGCGATTATTCAAAAAACGGATGTGGAACAACCCTCAGAAGAAACCTGTTTGCAACTGGCCGAACGTCGCAGATTGAATCGTATGGCCGAACGTGATGTAGGAGATTGGCTATACGCACGCTTCCTGCACTCCCATGCAGGAACAGAGCAACGCTTTACTGCGGAAATCATTGATATTACCCGTGGCGGTTTACGTGTTCGCTTGGTCGATAACGGCGCCGTAGCCTTTATACCGGCACCATTCCTGCATGCCGTGCGTGACGAACTGCAATGCAGCCAAGAGACCGGCACAGTGATTATCAAAGGTGAAACCGCTTACCAATTGAACGACATTATTGATGTTCGTATCGAAGAAGTCAGAATGGAAACGCGTAATATTGTCGCCCGCCCTGTGGCCTAACTATTCTCATAACACCTTCTCTGCGTCAAACTACAGCGATTAAGCTGTAGTTTGTTATTAAACATCCGCACTAAAAGGGAAGAATTACATCACATTCTATTCTGCGCGGGGCGTCACTATATTGAACCAGAATGGGAAACTATCCAGCGTATCAAGGAACTCATTAAACTTAGCGCGCTCTCCCTTAATTTTCACATTCCGTTTTTTTACCTCATTATCAAATTCTTCTTTACCCAAGTGAATTTTATCCAGAGTGGCTTTGGTTAACGTCAATGTGACATCGGCCTGCGCCACCTGTTTACCCGTATAATTCAGTACCCCATTTTCCACGGTCAGTGTATAGCGCTTATTGAGATCGGTAAGATTAATGTTCATCACCAATTTCTTACTAGCAGCTTTAGGTCCATTCAACCGCACTGCCAGATAATCAAATAACATCTCCGGTGATATGGCACGAATCGTATCCGGGCTGCTAGTACTCAGACCGCCAGATTTTGGCACACCATGACGTAGTTCCGATGCACCTTGCAAATAGATCGAACGCCAGGAATTTGATTCAGATTGATAACCTAATTGCTCATAGGTTTTAGCCAGTAATGCCTTCCCTGCCATACTATCGGGGTTAGCAAAAACAACATGCTTAAGCACTTGCGCTACCCAACGGTATCCTCCTTTATCAAAATCAGCCTGCGCTCGTTTTATCAATGCAGCTTCACCTCCCATATATTCCACATATTTAATCGCAGCAGGTTTCGGCGGCAGATTATTCAAATCAGAAGGATTTCCACTGTACCACCCCATATAGAACTGATAAACCGCACGAACGTTATGACTCAGTGCGCCATGATAGCCACGGTTGGGAAAATAATGTGCAAGCTCTGATGGCAATCTGAGCATCTCAGAAATTTCTTCACCCGTGTAACCTTTATTCATCAGATTCACTGTTTGGTCGTGAATATATTTGTATAAATCGCGTTGCTTTTTGAAATAATCCACCACACGCTCTTTACCCCACATCGGCCATTGGTGGCTCTGAAATTTTACCTCTACCTGATCCCCATATAATTCAATGACTTGATCAATATATTTCGACCAGGCTAAAGCATCGCGTACTTGGACACCCCGCAACGACAAAATATTATGCATGGTATTCGTCGTATTTTCCGCCATCCACATCGCTTTCCACTGCGGAAACCATATATTCATTTCTGCGGGAGCTTCTGTGCCGGGCGTCACCTGAAATACCATATCCACACCATCAACCGTCATTTTTTCGCCCGTAAGTTTGATAGTACGTGTTGGCGGGATTAACGTTACCGTTCCAGTCGCCAATTCTGGACTCAATCCCGTTCCTACATGCCCCTGTGGAGTACGCGGCAACAAAGAACCAAACATATAAACAGCCCGACGGCTCATTGCATTACCGGCGATCACCTTCTCGCTAGCAGCCTGTTCCATAAAACCTTCTGGCGCAATAACTTGCACTTTTCCGGCTTTAACATCATCCTCGTTGACAATACCGCGCACACCACCGTAATGATCAATGTGAGAATGGCTGTAAATCACACTCACTATCGGCCTTTTACCCAAGTGTTTACTGACCAACTCATAGGCTACTTTTGCTGTTTCCGCGGATGTAGCTGGATCTAAAACAATCCACCCAGTATTTCCTGCAACAAAAGTAATATTAGATACGTCATAACCACGTACTTGATAAATATGATCGGTCACTTTAAACAGCCCATATTCCATATTCAGTTGGGCATTACGCCATAAGCTGGGGTTAACCGTGTCTGGCGCAGGTGTTTTATCCGTAATAAATTTACGATAACTATCGAGATCTAATATAACTTTACCTTTATCATCACGAATAATCAGAGAATCCGGCCTGGCGATCAGACCTCGTTTCGCATCATCAAAATCAGATTTATCGTCGAATGGCAAAGTTGATGCCATTTCGGCATTAACTTGTTTAGTGATTTCCGTTGCAGGAAGGGAAAGTTTATCTTGACTCAATGATGAAGAGCTAAAAATGGAAAACGATATTGCCGTTGAAATAGCTAGAAAAAATTTGTAATTCATCAAGTTATATTCCTTTAGATATATTTAACTATCAAATAAAACATAATCTTATCGATAACATCTAAACGATATGCATCATAACTCAATCACAACAGATAATGAGAAACTCATTTCCTGAACCTCCCATTATTGAAATAAAACATCCCGCAAAATTAAATCTTACAAAAATAGGCATAACTACATGTTAATAAATAACTTTATTGAAAATTGCTCATTGTCCTCATGTCAAAAATTATAACACAATATTTATTCACCCTTTGCTAAAAAAATATAACAATATGATTGAGAAACAATTTACATGGAAATTGTTTTTATAATTAATAATTACATACATCAATAATTAATATTTAAAACTAACAAACGTTGATTATAATTTACCGTGATCATTACTCTGATCTTAGATTCACCAAATAACGTTCCTATGTAAAAAGTTCCTCTATAAATAGTAACCAAGGCAAAACAGGTTAGTGCGGTAGCTATTGTCTACAATCAAAACAAAGCAATAATCATGCTTAACATGTAATACACATGAAAAATAAAGGAAATAACTATGACCATAACAACAGAACAAATTGCTGTTGACTATCCAATACCAACTTATCGATTTGTTGTCTCCGTTGGTGATGAACAAATCCCTTTCAACAGCGTTTCGGGACTGGACATTACTTATGATGTCATCGAGTACAAAGATGGCACCGGTAATTACTATAAAATGCCGGGCCAGCGTCAACTGATCAATATTACGCTGCGTAAAGGGGTATTCCCTGGCGATACCAAACTTTTTGACTGGCTTAATTCCATTCAGCTTAATCAGGTTGAGAAAAAAGACGTTTCAATTAGCCTGACCAATGAAGCCGGTACCGAAATTTTAATGAGCTGGAGCGTAGCAAATGCATTCCCAACTTCATTAACTTCCCCCTCTTTTGATGCCACCAGCAATGATATCGCCGTTCAAGAAATAAAACTTACCGCAGACCGAGTAACCATTCAGGCTGCTTAAAGTATCACGATGACTGATATATCAGACGGGACAAAATGATGCTCAAAATTGGCATAACTGCCACCCGTCCAACTAAATTCACCATCCTACAGTTCACATATACCCTATAGATTTCAAGATGCATCGCGGCGGCAAGGGAGCGAATCCCCGGGAGCATAGATAACTATGTGACCGGGGTGAGTGAGTGCAGCCAACAAAGAAGCA